>NZ_NEIU01000033.1:0-39764 GCF_002113595.1 Pseudomonas sp. B3(2017) | reverse complement strand
CCCCACGTCCCCCTACGAATCCCCCGACTCGCGCAAGCTCAACGAAGCCGCCGAGCGCGCCCTCGACCATTACCTCAACCCGATGTTCGTCCCTGAACCCGCGCTCAAGATCAGCAAGCTCTACGCCATCGCCCCCGCCGCCGACAACGAGGAACTGCTGGCCGACGCCTGCGAGACCCTGACTTCGGCCAAGGTTATGGCCAACAACTTTGCGGGGCTGCTGGACGGCCAGCACCGGCACACGGCGCAAGGCATCGCGCAACTGATCATGCTCGGCGAGCTGGCGGTGAACCGGGTGCTGGACAGCCTGGAGCTGAAGGCCGACGCGGCCCTTTGACCAGACGCAAAAACCTGTGGGAGCCAGCCTGCTGGCGATAGCAGTGGGTCAGTCGAATGTGATGCCGGCTGACACGCCGCCATCGCCAGCAGGCTGGCTCCTACAGGGCTGTGTGCGCAACACAGATGCGGTGGGCCAAGAGAGCACGTCCATTCAATTTTTCTTCATCCCGGCGGTTCATCATCCAGCCCAATGATTGATCAAGGGCTGTGCCATGAACGCTTCGCAACGGGATGAACAGGCGCAAAGCCTCGGCTTGCTGTTCCTGCGGACGGCCGGCGGGCTGTTCCTGCTGTGGGTGCACGGCTTGCCCAAGCTGCTGCACTTCAGCGAGCAGTTGCAACTGATCGAAGACCCGTTCCGGCTCGGCCCCCACCTCACGTTGCTGCTGGCGATCTTCGCCGAAGTCCTCTGCCCGCTGCTGATCGTCGCCGGTGTCCTGGCGCGATTGGCCTGCTTGCCTATTCTGTTTGTGCTGCTGGTGGCGCTGCTGCTGGTGCACCCGCAATGGAGTGTGGCCGAGGGGCAGTTCGGCTGGCTGCTGCTGATCCTCTTTTCCACGGTGCTGATCGCCGGTCCCGGGCGGCTGGCGTTCGGTGCCCGTTTGTCCGGAGTGCTCCGTTATGCCTGAAACCCAATCCGCCAAGAAACCGGGCACCGATGAAGTGGTGACCCTGATCATCAAGCATCGGGTCAAGGCCGGTTTCGAACAGCCCTATGAGGCCTGGCTGCGCAACATCGTCAGCGTGGCGGGCCGCGAGGAAGGCCACCTGGGCGTGGACGTGATGCGCAGCCGCCAAGGGGGGCTTGCGCTGTTCACCTGCGTGCTGCGCTATTGCTCCACCGAAGCGATGCAGCGCTGGCTCGATTCGCCCCAGCGCCAGGCGCTGGTGGAGGAGGCCGCGCCGATGCTGGCCGACGGCGACCAGACCGAGGTCAACCCGGTCAACGAGTTCTGGTTCGCGCCGCTGGCCGACGCCGCTTCGCCGCCGCCGCGCTGGAAGCAGGCGGTGGTGACGCTGTTGGTGATTCTGCCGCACACCTTGCTGGTGCCGCTGATCTGGGGGCCGTTGCTCAAGCTCAACGCCTTTCTCTCCAACTACGTGGTGGCGACCTTCCTGATCACCCTGACCATCGTGCTGTCGGTGGTGTACGTGTGCATGCCCCGCGCCACGCGCCTGTTCGCGCCGTGGCTGGAAGCCGGCCGGGCTCACGGGCACCACGAATCCAACGCCAACCCGCCGCGCTGAGGCGGGCGGGTTCCGATCCGTTTCACTTATGTCGAAGGAACTGCGATGAACGCCGATCTGATTCTGTTCAATGGCCAATTTCATACCGTAGACCGGGAAAACCCACGGGCCAGCGCCGTGGCGATCAAGGACGGGCGCTTCGTCGCCGTCGGCACCGATGCCCAAGCCATGGCGCACAAAGGCGCGGGCACCCAAGTGGTGGACCTGAAGGGCCGCTGCGTGATTCCCGGCCTCAACGACTCGCACCTGCACCTGATCCGCGGCGGCCTGAACTACAACCTCGAACTGCGCTGGGAAGGCGTGCCGTCCCTGGCCGATGCGCTGCGCATGCTCAAGGAGCAGGCCGACCGCACGCCGACGCCGCAATGGGTGCGGGTGGTGGGCGGCTGGAACGAATTCCAGTTCGCCGAAAAGCGCATGCCGACCCTCGAAGAACTCAACCAGGCCGCCCCGGACACCCCGGTGTTCGTGCTGCACCTGTACGACCGTGCGCTGCTCAACCGCGCCGCGTTGCGTGTGGCCGGCTACACCCGTGACACGCCGAACCCGCCGGGCGGCGAGATCGTGCGCGACGCCAACGGCAACCCGACCGGCATGCTGGTGGCGCGGCCCAACGCGATGATCCTGTACTCGACCCTGGCCAAGGGGCCGAAGCTGCCGCTGGAGTACCAGGTCAACTCGACCCGTCAGTTCATGCGCGAGCTCAACCGCCTGGGCCTGACCAGCGCCATCGACGCCGGCGGCGGCTTCCAGAACTACCCCGACGACTATCAGGTGATCGAGCAACTGGCCAAGGACGGTCAACTGACCGTGCGCATCGCCTACAACCTGTTCACCCAGAAGCCGAAGGAAGAGCTCACCGACTTCAAGAACTGGACCGGCAGCGTCAAGCTGCACCAGGGCGATGACTTTTTGCGGCACAACGGCGCCGGCGAGATGCTGGTGTTCTCGGCGGCGGACTTCGAAGACTTCCTCGAACCGCGCCCGGACCTGCCGCAGACCATGGAGCAGGAACTGGAGCCGGTGGTGCGCCACCTGGTCGAGCAGCGCTGGCCGTTCCGGCTGCACGCCACCTACAACGAATCCATCAGCCGCATGCTGGACGTGTTCGAGAAGGTCAACCGCGACATCCCGTTCAACGGTCTGCCGTGGTTCTTCGACCATGCCGAAACTATCACCCCGCAGAACATCGAGCGGGTGAGGGCGCTGGGCGGCGGCATCGCGATCCAGGACCGCATGGCGTTCCAGGGCGAATACTTCGTCGACCGCTACGGCAAGCAGGCCGCCGAATCCACGCCGCCGATCAAGCGCATGCTGGCCGAAGGCGTTCCGGTGGGCGCCGGCACCGACGCGACGCGGGTGTCGAGCTACAACCCATGGACCTCGCTGTACTGGATGGTCAGCGGCCGCACCGTCGGCGGGCTGGCGCTGTACGAAGAGGGCTTGCCCCGCGAGACCGCGCTGGAACTGTTCACCCACGGCAGCGCCTGGTTCTCCTCCGAGCAAGGCAAGAAGGGCCGGATCAAGGTCGGGCAACTGGCGGATCTGGCGGCCTTGAGCGCGGACTTCTTCAGCGTCGAGGAAGAGGCCATCAAGTGGATCGAATCGGTGCTGACCGTGGTCGGCGGCAAGATCGTCTACGGCGCCGGCGATTTCGACACGCTCGGTCCTGCCGGCCTGCCGGTGCTGCCGGACTGGTCGCCGGTGGCGAAGGTCCCCGGCCACTGGCGCCCGAACGCGCCGTTGCAGGCGCAGGTGCACCAGTGCAGCGGCCCGTGCGCCGTGCACACCCACAGCCATGAGAAGGCGCGGATGTCCAACGTGCCGGTCAGCGACTTCGCCGGCTTCTGGGGCGCGTTCGGCTGTTCCTGCTTCGCGTTCTGACCCTGACAACCCGGCGTCGGCCCGCAGGACCGGCGCTGCCCGCAACAACCATCCACCGAGGAGTTTCACATGAGCAACGTTCCCTACAAACGCCTGAACAAAGACGATGCCGTTGTGCTGCTGGTTGACCACCAGACCGGCCTGATCTCGCTGGTGCAGGATTTCTCGCCCAACGAGTTCAAGAACAACGTGCTGGCCCTGGGCGACATCGCCAAGTTCTTCAAGCTGCCGACCATCCTCACCACCAGCTTCGACAGCGGCCCGAACGGCCCGATCGTGCCGGAGCTCAAGGCGCAGTTCCCGGACGCGCCGTTCATCGCCCGTCCTGGCCAGATCAACGCCTGGGACAACGAAGACTTCGTCAAGGCGATCAAGGCCACCGGCCGCAAGCAACTGATCATCGCCGGCGTGGTGACCGACGTGTGCGTGGCGTTCCCGACCCTGTCGGCCATCGCTGAAGGCTTCGAAGTGTTCGTGGTGACCGACGCTTCCGGCACCTTCAACGAAACCGTGCAACAGGCCGCCTGGGCACGCATGTCGGCCGCCGGCGCGCACCTGCTGAACTGGTTCGCCGTGGCCTGCGAGCTGCAGGGCGACTGGCGCAACGACATGGAGGGCCTGGCCAACCTGCTGTCCGAGCGCCTGCCGAACTACCGCAACCTGATCAACAGCTACACCAAGTTCACCTCGAAGTAAGCGGCAACGAAAATGCCCGCCATTGGCGGGCATTTTTTTGCGTGATGAAAGGCTGTCAGTTCAGGTGGGTCTTGAGTTCCGCCGCAGCCTGGCGCACCGCCGCCTTGACTTCCGGGATCTGGCTCAGCGGGTTGAGCAGGCCGAAGTCGTGGATCATCCCGTTGTAGCGCACCGACGTCACCGGCACGCCGGCCGCATCCAGGTGACGGGCGTAGCCTTCGCCTTCGTCGCGCAGCACGTCGAATTCGGCGGTCTGCACCAGCGCGGCGGGCAGGCCCTTGAGCTGGTCGGCGCTGGCGTTGAGCGGCGAGGCATGGATCTGCGCACGCTCGGCCGGGTTGGTGGTGTAGTTGTCCCAGAACCACTGCATCATGCCCCTGGTCAGGAAGTGGCCTTCTGCGAACTGGCGGTACGAGCCGTTATCGAACCCGGCATCGGTCACCGGCCACATCAGCAGTTGGAAGCGCAGGGCCGGGGTGTTCTGTTCCTTGGCCTTCAAAGCGACCACCGCCGCCATGTTGCCGCCGACGCTGTTGCCGGCCACCGCCAGGCGCTTGCCGTCCACGCCGATCTCCCGGCCGTGCTCGGCCACCCATTTCGTGGCGGCGTAGGCCTGGTTGATCGCGGTCGGGTAGTGGGCTTCCGGCGACGGCGTGTAGTCGACGTACACCGCGACGGCACCGGAGCCGACCACCAGGTCGCGGATCAGGCGCTGGTGGGTCGGGAAGTCGCCCAGCACCCAACCGCCGCCGTGGAAGAACATGAACACCGGCAAATCGCCTTTGGCCTGGGCCGGGCGCACCACCTTCAGGTTGATCGTCTGGCCGTCGGCCTTGATTGCCTTGTCGCTGACTTCAACGCCGGACAGGTCGACCTTCACCGACGCCTGGGCGCCGGTCAGCACCGCGCGGGCGTCTTTGGGGCTCAGTTGCTCCAGCGGTTTGCCGCCGCCGGCGGCGAGGGCGTCGAGGAACGCCTGGGTGTTGTGCTCGACACCGGGGCTGCCGGCGGCGAACGCGTTGCCGATGGACAGGGCGAGGAGGGAGGCGGTGAGGGTGTGCTTGAGGCTCATGGTCAATTCCTTTTTCAATCGTTGGCGTTTTCTGTTGTGGGATCGGGCTGCTGCGGCGCTGGGGTTCGACCTCAGCAACACCGTGGACACAGATTATTGAAGTGCCAGGAAGTGAAAAAGCGGCTATAAAGCGT
The DNA here is from genome assembly GCF_002113595.1 of Pseudomonas sp. B3(2017). Lineage (NCBI taxonomy): Bacteria > Pseudomonadati > Pseudomonadota > Gammaproteobacteria > Pseudomonadales > Pseudomonadaceae > Pseudomonas > Pseudomonas sp. B3(2017). Next base: position 34,391 of record NZ_NEIU01000033.1, on the reverse strand, counting down.
TTGACTGTCCACCATGGAGTGACAATGAACCCCTTTGAAGACATGCGTATCTTTTGCCAGGTCATGGACTCCGGCAGTTTCACGGCGGCGGCCGATCAGTTGGGCCTGTCCAAGCAGTTCGTCAGCCGCCGGCTGATGCAGCTGGAGGAGCGCCTGGGCGTGCGCCTGCTCAACCGCTCGACCCGGCGCCTGGACGTCACGCCGCTGGGGCAAAGCTACTACGAATCGGCGCTGCGCCTGCTTGGCGAAGTGGAACAGGTCGAGCAAGGCATCGCCGGGCAGACCGCCGAACCGCGCGGCACCCTTCGCCTCAGCGCGCCGCTGTCGTTTGCCGTGGCGCATCTGGGGTGCCTGCTGCCGCAGTTCCTGCAGCGCTACCGGGAGGTCACGGTGGAGGTGGACCTGAGCGACCGACCGGTGGACCTGCTGGGCGAGGGCTACGACTTGGCGCTGCGCATCGGTGTGCTGGAAGACTCCACCCTGATCGCCCGGCGCATCGCGGCCATCGAGCGGGTGTACTGCGCCAGCCCAACCTACCTGGCCGAACGCGGCACGCCGCTCAAGCCCGAAGACCTGCATGGCCACGATTGCCTGCCGTACGGCCATGGCCGTTCGGTGCAGTGGCGGTTCAACGCGGGGCCGGGCAAGCCGCTGCTGGTGAATGTGGCGGGGCGGATGCGGGTCAACAACGGTGAATTGCTGCGGGACGCGGCGGTGGCGGGGATGGGGATCACGTATCTGCCGACGTTCATCGTGGGCTCGGCGCTGAAGGACGGGCGGCTGGTGCCGGTGCTGGACGAGTTCCGGCCCGAGCCGCTGACGCTGTCGGCGGTGTACCCGCAGCACCGCCAGACATCGCGGCCGGTGCAGGCGCTGATCGAGTTCCTGCGCGAGCGGCTGGATCCGGCGCATTGCGTGCTGTGAGCGAGCGGTGATGCTGGATGGACCGGCCTCATCGCTGGCAAGCCAGCTCCCACAGTGTTTGGGTTCAACCTCGTATTTGAGAGCGACTCGTAACCTGTGGGAGCTGGCTTGCCAGCGATGGCGGCGGGTCAGGCACCGGTGATGTTGGATGGGCTGGCCTCATCGCTTGCAGGCAAGCTCCCACAGGTTTTTGTGGTGGCTGCAGATTCTGCATGCACACCGCGCATGGTGTGGGAGCCAGCCTGCTGGCGATGGCGGCGGGTCAGGCACCGGTGATGTTGGGTGGGCCGGCCTCATCGCTTGCAGGCAAGCTCCCACAGGTTTTGTGGTGGCTGCAGATTCTGCATGCACCCCGCGCACTCTGTGGGAGCGGGCTTGCCCGCGATGGCGATGGTCAAGCCGGCTCAGTTGGCGCGTTTGTCGTCGCCGGGTTCGCCGCCGACGTGGACGCCACGGTCATCGCCGGGCTCTCCGGCAGCATGCAGGCCATGGTCATCGCCCACTTCACCGGCACGATGCACACCATGGTCATCGCCCACTTCACCGGCACGATGCACACCATGGTCATCGCCGACTTCGCCAGCGCGGTGCACGCCATGGTCATCGCCCACTTCACCGGCGCGGTGCACGCCGTGATCGTCGCCGGGTTCGGCGTGGGTGCCGCTGCGGCCGGAGGAGGCGGAGTCGCCCGAGTGGCCGGAGCCATGGTCGCTGCCGCTGTGGCCACTGTTGCCGCCACTGCCGCTGCCGCCATGACTGCCGCCGTTGCCGCTGCCGCCGCTTCCTCCACCGCCGCCGCTTCCTCCACCGCCGCCGCTTCCGCCATGGCCGCCACCGTTTCCGCCGCCATTGCCGCCACCGCCGTTTCCACCGCCACCACCGCCGCCGCCACTACCTCCGCCGCCACCACCTCCACCACCGCTTCCCCCGTCCTTGGCCTGAACGCTGGCCACCCCGGACACGCTGTCCGGGATCAATACGGTGGAGGCCGACAGAACCGCGCCGATGGCCATGGCGAGCATGAGCTTTTGAATGTGCATATCGTTCTCCGTCTTGTGGGTCTGGGTTGGGAACGTGGATGTGCGTTGTCGCGTCAGTCCGACCCGTTCCCGGGGTCAGTGGATGCTTGAGGCCAGCTCGAAGATCGGGATGTACATCAGGATCACGATCACGCCGATCAGCAGGCCGATGAACGTCATGAGCAGCGGTTCGAACAGGCGCACGAACCATTCGATCCAGCGGCTGATCTCCTCGTCGTAGAAATCGGCGCTGCGTTCCATCATCTGGCCCAGGTTGCCGGACTGCTCCCCGGCACGCAGCAGGCGCAGGGACACGGGCGTCACCAGGCGGTTGAGCTCCAGCGCGGCGGACAGCGACTGGCCCTCGCGCACCCGCTCGCAGGCCTGATCCAGCCGCGTGCGCGAGGCCACGGTGAGCAGGCCGCGCACCATGCCCATGGCGGTCACCAGCGGGATCCCGCCTTGCAGCAGAATCCCAAGCGAACGGTAGAACCGCGCCAGTTCATACATGACGATCCGCTGGTGCACGGCAGGCAACCGCTCCACCCACCGATCCAGCGCCCGGCGGAACGCCGGCTGCTTCTGCAGCAGCGCAAGCGCCACGACCAGCGCCGCCAAGGCACCGAAGAATTCGCCCTGGTGCGCATGCAGGAACATCCCGCTGCCCATCAGGATCTGCGACAGCCACGGCAGGTTCGAGCCCAACCCTTCGAACACCAGGCTGAAGCGCGGCACCACGTAGCCCATCAGGAACAGCACCACGCCGCCGCCCACCACCAGCAGCAGCAACGGGTAGATCGAGGCGCTGACGATCTTCTGCCGCACCTCGTCCATGCGCTGGCGGTAGCTGACGTAGCGGCCCAGCGCGTCGCCCACCGCGCCGGTCTTCTCGCTGGACTGCACCAGCGCCACGTACAGCGGCGGGAATACCGCCGACAACTGGCCCAGCGCCTGGGAGAAGGATTTGCCTTCGTACAGCAGGCGCACCAGCTCGCTGAGGGTCTTGCGCGCGGCGGGGGCGGTCTCTTTCTCCGCCAGGCTTTCCAGCGCGTCGATCAGCGGCAGGCCGGCGTTGAGCAGGGTGGTCAGCTCCTGGCTGAACAGCACCAGGTTGAACGTCTCGCGCTGGCTCAGGCGCAACGACCGCCAGTGCCGCTCGGCGTGCAGGCTGACCACCCGCAGGCCCTGGTCCTCGGCGATGCGCCGCGCTTCGCTCTGGCCCGGCGCCTCGACGCTCAGCGACACCACTCCGGCCTTGCCCACCGCCTTCAGATGAAAACGCATGGTTCGCGCTCCACTTATTGCCAGTTGGTGACTTCGGCGTTTTCGCCGTCGCCGCCGGGCTGTCCGTCCTTGCCCATGGACAGCAGGTCATACTCGGCGTTTTCGCCGGGGTAGCGGTAGGTGTAGGCGCGGCCCCACGGATCCAGCGGCAGTTTTTTCTGGATGTACGGGCCGGTCCACTTCGCTTCGTCGCTCGGGGCGGTCACCAGCGCCTGCAATCCTTGTTCGGTGGAGGGGTAGTGACCGACCTCCAGCCGGTACAGGTCCAGCGCCTTGCCGAGGCCTTCGATCTGCGCCTTGGCGACCTTCACTTCGGAGCGGCCCAATTGGGCGAAGTACTTGGGCGCGACGATCCCGGCCAGCAGGCCGAGCACCACCAGCACCACCAGCAGTTCAAGCAGGGTGAAGCCGTGCTGGGCACGCGGTGACGAACGCAAACACCGTTTCATGATGACCTCCGTGGGCGGGCAGCCGGGTCGCTGCGAGGGCTTGCCCCAGGCTTATGCAATAGCCGTGCTCAGCCCCGGAACTTTGCCCCGGAACTTTGGCCGGGGCCTTGTGCCACGGGCCTTGCGCAAGTCGGCACAGTGCTTGCGTAAGACGGTTCCAGGACCGGTGAGTGGGGCATTTCCCCCAATTTTCAGCGCCGCTCCGGGGAGGCCCACCATGAAACCGTTCGCCACCGGATTGCTCGCCGCAGGACTGCTCGGCGGCCTGTTCCTGACCGCTGTCGCCCACGCCGATGTATTCGTCTCCGTGGACGCCAAGGGCAGCTACGTGCTGTCCAACGTCCACCGCCCCGGCCGCACTTACGAGCGGGTGATCCACGAACCCGGCAACACGCTGGCCGGCGCCGACCGGCAGCCGCAGATGATCGCTGCCCAGCCCTACGCGGAACTGGTGTCGGCGGCGGCCACGGCCAATCACCTGCCCGAAGCGTTGCTGCACGCGGTGATCAACGCCGAATCGAACTACAACCCCGGCGCCACCTCGCCCAAGGGCGCGGGCGGGCTGATGCAGTTGATGCCCGACACCGCGCGGGAGCTGGGGGTGAAGGATGTCTACGACCCCAAGGCCAACATCCAGGGCGGCGCCCGTTACCTCAAGCGCCTGATGACCCTGTTCGACAACGACATCGCCCTCGCCGTGGCCGCGTACAACGCGGGGCCCGACGCGGTGCTCAGTCGCGGCCGGGTGATCCCGCCGTTCGCCGAGACCCAGCGTTACGTGCCCAGCGTCCTGCGTCAGTACCGGCGTCTTCAGGGGCTGGCAGACGATGCGCCGCTGTAGGCCGGCGCACCGGCCTTTCCCCAACTTCGGGGCAACGGGCGAGGCCCGGAAAACCGGGGAAACGGGTGGGGAATATTCCCCGGTTCTTCAAGTCGTTGCGGCAAGTGCTTGAGAAACAAACCAATTTTTTGTGGCACGCGGATTGCTCCCAAGGCTTTGTCGAGAATCATTCCCTGCGAGCACCCACTGCGAGGTCTGTGATCATGGTAGGCATCCACCACGCTCCGTCCCTGTTGAACTGGCTGCTGTTGCTGGCCTCGATGCTCAGCGTCGAACTGGCCGGCGCGGCGGTGCGCTGCGAGCGCAACCTGGTGGCCAACGTGGTCGCGTTCGATCAGCCGCTGATGTTCAACCGCCTTGGGGCGCAGAACGTCAACGGCATGATGTTCGCCCTGCGCCGGGACGTGGTCGACGACCGCAACGTGTCCCTGGCCCAGGGCGGCGCGGCGGTGCCGGGCAAGGTCTCGCTGCGGCCCGACAAGCGTCCGCGGCCGCTGGTGCTGCGGGTGGCGGCGGGGGATTGCCTGACCGTCAACCTGCAGAACCTGCTGGCGTACCAGGCCAACCCGAACCACCACTCCGCCGAGGGCGGTGAGGACGAGGGCGAAGAGGCATTGGAGAACGCCAACGCCGGCGAGGCCTTCAAGGCCGACGAGCAGGTGGCCGACCGGCATGTCGGGTTCCAGGTCAACGGTTTGCAGGCGGTGAACGGCATCGACGACATCGCCTCGTTCACCGGCCGCAACGGCAACAGCCTGGTCGCCCCCGGCGCGAGCCGTTCCTACACCCTGTTCGCCGAGCGCGAAGGGGCCTTCGACGTCAGCAGCCGCGGCGCGACCTTCGGCGGCGAAGGGGCGGCCGGCAACAACGCCAACGGCCTGTTCGCCCAGGTGGTGGTCGTGCCCAAGGGCGGCCGCACCTACCGCAACACCGTCACCGAAGAAGAGATGCGCCTGGCCAGCACCGGCCGCACGCCGGCCGGCCACCCCGTCGTCGACTACCAGGCCCGCTACCCGCAGCGCGAACCCTGGCTGCGCGAAGGCAAAGCCGGGGCGCCGATCATCGCCATGGTCGACGGCAGCGAAATCATCTCCAGCGAAAGCGACGCCATCGTCATGGGCAGCAACCCCGACGGCAGCTTCCCGGCGGTCACCTATCCGCTGGAGTCGATGGGCAAGCGCAACCCGGCGCTGCCCAACCGGCTGGAGCCGTTCCGCGATTTCGCCGCGCAGTTCCAGGACGAGACCGCCGTCACCCAGGCCTTCCCGGCGTACTTCGCGGATCCGGTGATGGGCCATGTGCTGGAGCCGACCCGCGACTCGTTCATGATCAACTACGGGGCCGGCGGCATGGGCGCGGAAGTCATCGCCAACCGCCTGGGCGTGGGGCCGATGCACGATTGCCTGTCGTGCGCCTATGAAGAGTTCTTCCTGAGCTCGCACACCGTGGGCGACGTGGCGATGCTGGTGGACGTGCCGGCCAACGCCGGCCTTGAGAACATCGCCCCCGGCCAGACCCCGCGCGCCGATCAGGTGGGCGTGAAGGCGACCATGGCGCTGTACCCGTCGGAGCCGTCGAACGTCAACCACAGCTACATCGGGGACTTCGTCAAGTTCCGCAACACCCACAACGGTTACGAGCACCACATCTTCCACCTGCACGGCCACCAGTGGCTGTTCAACCCCAACGACGACAACTCCGACTACGTCGATGCCCAAGGCATCGGCCCGGGCGCCGGCTACACCTACGAAATCGCCAACGGCGGCTCGGGCAACCGTAACCGGGTGGCCGGGGACGCGATCTTCCACTGCCATTTCTATCCGCACTTTGCCCAAGGCATGTGGGCCATGTGGCGGGTGCACGATGTATTCGAGGAAGGCACCCGGCTTGAAGTGTCGCAGCAGGGCGCCGACGGTTTCCACAGCGAACCTTATGCGCTGCGCAGCGGCAAGCCGGCGGCCGGGGCGCGGGCGTTGCCCGACGGCGAGATCATCGCCGGCACGCCGATCCCGGCGGTGGTGCCGCTGCCCGGCAAGGCCATGGCGCCGATGCCCGGCAAGGTCGTGGTGGTGCCGAAGATCAGTGAGACCCTGGTCGCCGGCCACGACGATGACGATGAAGATGACGAAGAAGAGGATGACGACGGAGACGGGCACCACGGCGGCACCGCAGCAGGCCAAGCGGTCGGGTCGCTGGCCCTGGTGGACCGCAGCGAGGCCAACCGCAACGCCGACGGCAGCCTGAAGAACCCCGGTTATCCGTTCTGGATCGGCGGCATGGAAAGTTCGGTGGGCCAGCGTCCGCCGACCCCGCCGCTGGACATGCTCGACGCCGCCTCCGCGCAGGCGCTCAAGGCCAGCGGCAAGGCGCTGTGGGCCAACCTCGACCCGAACCAGTCGGGCGGCTGGGACGGCGGCCTGCCGCGCCATGCGCTGGACGGCAAATCCGCAGGCGGCGAGGCGCACACGGTGACCACTTCGCTGGACTTCTCCAAGGAAGTGGTGCGGGCCAAGCCGATCTATCTGCCGGAGGAGGGCACCGAGGTCGAGCAGGCCGCCATGGCCTTCCACGCGAAAAAGGATCACCCAAGCTTTGCCTTGCTGCCCGGCAACCAGGTGGTGGCCAAGGCCTTCCGCACCAACGGCGCCCTGCCGGTGGCCGGTGCGCCGTACTACGAGCCGTGCATGGACGACCGCCAGAAGCGCCTGACCAGCAGCGCCGGCAGCGGTGAGTTCGCCAGCGGCGAGCGCCTCGACGGGTTGTCGTTCGTCGGCTCGTCGACCTTCACCGCCGACCGTCCGCGGGTCTACAAGGCCGCCAACATCCAGTTCGACGCGGTGTACAACAAGGTCGGCTACCACTTCCCGCAGGCGCGCATCCTGGCGCTGTGGGAGGACGCGTGGCCGGTGATCACCAAGCAGCGTCCGCCGGAGCCGCTGGTGATGCGCATGAACACCTTCGACTGCGTGCAGTACCAGCAGACCAACCTGGTGCCGGCCGTCTATGAGATGGACGACTATCAGGTGCGCACCCCCACCGACGTGATCGGCCAGCACATCCACCTGCCCAAGTGGGACCTGACCGCCGCCGACGGTTCCTCCAACGGCTGGAACTATGAGGACGGGGTGCTTTCCCCCGGCGCCGTGCAGGAGCGCGTGCACGCCATCCGCGCCTTCAACGGCTGCGAAGGCAGCGACCCGCGCGACGGCACGCCGGCCTGTCCGAAGGCCCGTGCGCATCCGTTCTTCGGCCAATACGGGCGCAGCGACTGGCTGGGCGCGCGCACGGCGATGCAGCGCTGGTTCGTCGACCCGGTGGTGAACACCAAAGGCGTGGACCGCGGCCTGGGCACGATCTTCACCCACGACCACCTCGGCCCGTCGACCCATCAGCAGATCGGCCTGTACGCCACCGTGCTGGCCGAGCCTGCCGGTTCCACCTGGTTCCACGCCGAGACCGGCGAGCCGCTGTACAGCGGGGCGCGGCAGGACGGCGGGCCGACCTCGTGGCAAGCGGTGATCAACACCGGCGACCTCGACGGCGACGGCCTCAACGACAGCTTCCGCGAGTTCTTCCTGGAGTACAGCGACTTCCAGCACGCCTATGAAGCCGGCGTGTACGTGGGCGCCGGTCCCAACGGGATTCCCGATGCGCAGGCGTTCCCGGCCACCGCCGACAGCTTCCGCTTCGCGATCAACCCGCCGGTGCGCAACAACGCCGGCAACCTGCTCGAAGCGGTGGTCGAGGCCCGCGGCGGGATCAAGCCCGGCTGCCCGAGCCGGCCGTGCCCGCAGGCGATCTCGGTGGATGACCCCGGCATGTTCGTCGTCAACTACCGCAACGAGCCGCTGGCCCTGCGGGTGTTCGACCCGAACAAGGTCGGCCCCGACGGCAAGCGCGGCATGCAGGCCGACGGCCTGGGCGGCGACCTGGCCTACGCCATGCAGAGCCGCACCGACCGGGCGATCCCGGCGATGAACCTGGCGCCGAACCAGATCGCCTCCGCCACCGGGCCCACCGGCGGCACCACGCTGTTCCCGCCGCACATCAACAAGGGCGGCGCCGAGCCCGGCGATCCGTTCACGCCGATGCTGCGCACCTACACCGGCGACAACGTGCGGCTGCGGGTGCACGCCGGCGGCCATGAGGAAGAGCACAACGTCACCCTGCACGGCGTGAAGTGGCTGCAGAGCGGTTCCGGGTTCGGCAACAGCTCGAACTCCGGCTGGCGCGCCTCGCAGATGGTCGGGATCTCCGAGCAGATGGGCTTCATTGCGCCGGTGTCGATGCTCTCCAGTTCCGCCGCCACCACCGGGGACTACCTGTACTCGATGGACGCCTCGATCGAAGGCTACTGGAACGGCATCTGGGGCGTGATGCGCAACTACACCGCCCAGCGCAACGACCTGTTCGCGCTGCCGAACAACTCCAAGCCCACCGGCATGCGCAACACCGTGGCGTTCGACGGCACCTGCCCGCGGATCAGCGCCAACCCCAACGGCATCGGCACCCGGCCCACCGTGCAGCGCAACTATGAAGTGGTCGCGGCGCTGGCCAACGACATCCTGCGCAACCCGCTGGTGCTGGCCATCGGCGATCCGGCCGGGCTCGGCCAGCATGTCGGCGGGCCGCTGAACCCGGCCGGCGGCACGTTGGTGTTCAACTCGCGGCCGGTGAGCATTCCGCAGGTGACGGTGACCGACCCCGAGGACGGCGAGACGATCACGATCGGCGGACAGAGCGGGCCGATCCATGACCCGACCGCGATCCTCTACGTGCGCAAGTCCGACCTCGACCCGGCCACCGGCAAGCTCAAGCCCGGCGTGCCTGTGGAGCCGCTGGTGCTGCGGGCGGCGGCCGGCGACTGCATCAACATCACCCTGGAGAACCGCCTGCCCAGCGTCATGCCGGACCTGGCCCAGACCGCCATCCTGCAAGGCCTGGCCAAGCGTGACCGCAACGGCGGCGACGGCTCGACCACGTTCAACAACAACCTGCTGCGGCCGTCCAGCCATGTGGGCCTGCATGCGCAACTGCTGGCCTACGACATCACCAAGTCGGACGGCGTGAACGTCGGCGCCAACCCGATCCAGACCGTGCCGCCGCGCATCGGCAACAGCGGCGCGTACCCGACCCGTACCTATCAGTACTACGCCGGGCACCTGGAGCGCGAAGGCAAACCGGTGACGCAGCTGGGGCGCAACGTCGACAACATCAACGCCACGGCGGTGGAGTTCGGCGGCCTCAACTTCACCCCGGCGGACGTGATCAAGCAGCCGCAGAAAGGCTTGGGCGGGGCGATGAGCGTGCTGCCGATGGGCGCCACCTGGGTCGAGGACGCCCGCAAAGCGGCGGCCACGGTGACGGTGGCGGGGCAGACGGCCTACCGCGACTTCGCCATGGTCTGGCAGCGCGCCCTCAACCTGCGCTGGGCCAACGGCCGGCCGGTGGAAGGCATCGCCTCCGAAGGCCTGGGCGTGCCGAACGATCCGAAGGACAACGCCGGCATGGCCATCAACTACAAGGCCGAACCGATGTGGTACCGCTTCGGGCTGGCGCCGGACGCACCGTTCGGCCGCGCCGACGGCCATGGCTACGGCGACGTGCCGAACGCGCACATGGCCTACAGCAACGCGCTGGTGGGCGGCGATCCGCAGACGCCGGTGTTCTACGCCAAACCGGGGCAGCCGTTCCGTACCCACATCCTGATGCCCACCGGCGGCAGCCGCGGCTCGACCTTCCAGCTCGACGGGCACCTGTGGTCGGTCAACCCGTTCCTGTCGGAGAAGAGCGATGTCGGCGGCTACCCGATGAACGCGCCTGGCGTGGGTTCGGTGAAGTTCGGCTACAACCCGATGTCGATGTACATCGGCGCCCGCGAGAGCGTGCTGCCGGCGGCGCACTTCAGCTTCATGCTGCCGAGCGCCGGGGGCAGCAACGCGATACCGGGGGATTACCTGTTCCGCGACAACGCCTCGTTCGGCAACACCGCCGGGCTGTGGGGCCTGCTGCGGGTGACCAACGAGCCCGAGCCGGCGCCCGCAGGGCAATAGCGGCGCCGCACAGGTGGCTCTTCTGTAGGAGCGAGCCTGCTCGCGAAGGGCACGACGCGGATCTGGATGGTGCGGCAACTGGCGCCATCGCGGGCAAGCCCGCTCCCACAGGGTGCGGCGGTGGGCAGGTGGCTTTTCTGTAGGAGCGAGCCTGCTCGCGATGGGCACGACGCGGATCTGGATGGTGCGGCAACTGGCGCCATCGCGGGCAAGCCCGCTCCCACAGGGTGCGGCGGTGGGCAGGTGGCTCTTCTGTAGGAGCGAGCCTGCTCGCGATGGGCACGACGCGGATCTGGATGGTGCGGCAACTGGCGCCATCGCGAGCAGGCTCGCTCCCACAGGGGGGCGGCGGTGTGCGAGGGGATTCTCTGTAGGGGCAGGGCGGTGTGCAGGCGGTTGGGTTTGGCCATGAGGCGGAGGGAGTGCGGTATGAGCTGGATCATCAGAATCAGTGCGTGGATGCTGGCGCTCGCCGGTGCGCTGGCGCAGGCCGACGAGGTGCAGACCCTGGCCCGGGACGGGGTGAAGGTGGACTTCGCGCTCCGGCCGCTCGCCGAGGACGGCACACTGCAAGAAGGCGAGTTCGCCGACGTGCAGTTCCGCATCACCGACGCCGCCTCCGGCCAGCCGCTGTCCGGCGTGGCGCCGGGGGCGTGGATCGATCCGCAGGCCGTCGCCGCCGACCAGGCCCAGGGCCGCGACCGCAGCTGCAAGTCGCGGGTCGGGGTGTTCCTCAAGTCGAACATCGGCGCACGGCCGCTGCTCGACCTCAACAGCTATTTCGTGCTGGTGATGAACCGCGACGCCAGCCTCGCCGTGGTCGACCCGTCGGTGTCGGTGGGCGGCATCACCAGCACCCTGGCGCGGATCGAACTGGCCGGGCCGCCGATGGACTGGGTCACGCCGAAGGACAACAAGCAGGTGTTCGTGTCGATGCCGGCGGCGGGACAGGTGGCGGTGATCGACAGCGAGCGCTTCAAGGTGAGCGGTTCCGTCGCCGCCGGCCGCCAGCCGGTGCGGGTGGCGCTGCAGCCGGACGAGCGTCTGCTGTGGGTCGGCAACAACGCGGCCAAGGCCGATGAGTCCGGCGTCACGGTGATCGACACCCAAAGCCTCAAACCGCTCAAACACCTGGCGACCGGCCGCGGCCACCACGAAATCGCCTTCAGCAAGGACAGCCGCTTCGCGTTCGTCAGCAACCGCGACGACGGCACTCTGAGCGTCATCGACGTCGCCAGCCTCAGCCTGCTCAAGCAGGTCAAGACCGGCGCCAGTCCGCTGTCGGTGGCCTATTCGCCGCTGTCCGGCGCGGTGTACGTGGCCGACGGCAAGGACGGCACCGTGACCGTGATCGACAGCGCCAGCCATGCGGTGCGGCGGGTGATCAAACTGCAGCAGGGCCTGGGCCCGATGGGCTTCGGCGCCGACGGCCGCTTCGGTGTGGTGCTCAACACCGTGGAAAACCGCGCCACAGTGATCGACGCCGCCAACGACGCGGCGATCCATGACCTGGAGGTGTCCGCCGAACCCTATCAAGTGGTGTTCACCCGGGCCTTCGCCTACGTGCGCGGCCTGGCGTCGCCGAAGGTCACGATGATCAACCTGGCGTCCCTGGGCGAAGGGCGCCAGCCGATCAGCCAAGGGTTCGAGGCAGGTCCCCAGCCGCCGCGGCTGGCCGGGGATCTGCCGCTGGCGTCGAGCCTGGCGGTGGCGCGGGACGACAACGCGGTGTTCGTGGTCAACCCGGTGGACAACACCACCTATTTCTACGCCGAAGGCATGAACGCGCCGATGTCCGGCTACCCCAACCGGGGCCAGTCGGCCCGGGCCGCGCTGGTCGTCGACCGTAGCCTGCGCGAGGTGTCGCCGGGGCTGTACAGCGCGCGGGTCAAGCTGCCGGCGGCCGGGCGCTTCGACGTGGCGTTCCTGCTCAACCAGCCGAACCTCATTCATTGCTTCACCGCGCAGGTGGAGCCGGACAGCGCTCAATCCCGGCACGCCGGAACGCCCAAGGTCGAGTTCCTGCTGGACAAGACCGCCGTGGCGCTCAACGACCCCTACGAGGTGCGCTTTCGCATCGTGCAGGGCAAGCAGAACGCCGCACGCGCCGGGGTGAAGGACGTGCAGCTGCGCTACTTCCTCGCACCCACTTCGCGCCCCCGCACGGTGGCGGCGCTGGAAGTCGCCGACGGGATCTACGAAGCCCCCGTGACCCTCGACCGCAGCGGCGCGTGGTACCTGCATGTGCGCGCCGCCTCGCTGGGCGCCGGCTTCGACGACAAGACCTTTGCCAGTGTCCGGGTGCTGCCCGGCAAGACTCAGTGACGAGGACGCCACCATGAAGCGATTCGCATCCCGCAGCCTGCTCACCCTGTGCCTGCTGAGCGTCGGCATCCACCCGGCCAGCGCCCATTCGACGGACGAGCACGCCGGCCACAAGGCACCCGCCGCCAGCGCCCAGGAACACGCCCAGGTCAAGTTCGCCGACGTGCCCCTGGTGGACCAGAACGGCAAGACCGTGCACCTGGAACAGGACCTGGTGCACAACAAGATCGTGGTCATGAGTTTCATCTACACCAGTTGCACCACGGTCTGCCCGGTGGTCTCGTCGATCATGGGCAAGGTGCAGAAGCAGCTCGGCGCCCGGGTCGGCGGCGAAGTGCAGTTGGTGTCGATCAGCATCGATCCGCAGCGCGACGACCCCAAGCGCCTGCAGGAATACGCCCGCACCTTCCAGCGGGGGCCGGGCTGGAGCTGGCTGACCGGCTCGCCCCGGTCCATCGACGCCACCCTCAAGGGCCTGGGCAGTTTCAGCGGTGACTTCAAGAACCATCAGCCGCTGATCCTCGTCGGCGACGGCAACAGCCGCCACTGGATGCGTTACTACGGCTTCACCGATCCGGCCCTGCTGGCCAAGGAAGTGGAGAAACTCAGCGGCCTGCGCACCCACGCCAAACACACGGCCATCGCCATGGAGCAACAGCCATGAGAACCCTCGACTGGATCACCCTGACCGTGTGCTTCTGGATCTTCAGCCTGGTGGCGTTCGCCCACGAGGGCCATGTGCAGCCAGCCCCCGCCACGGCCAGCGCCGCCCCGGCCAAAGGCACCCACGACGCGAAGACCTGGTTCACCGACACCCTGCTGACCGACCAGCACGGCCAGACCCAGCGCTTCTACAGCGACGCCCTGCAGAACCGCGTGGTGCTGCTCAACGTCATCTTCACCAGCTGTAACGACGCCTGCCCGCTGATCACCCGCAAGCTCAAGGAAGTGCGCGAGCTGCTGGGCGACAAGGCCGACGGCGTCACCTTCATTTCCCTTACCAGTGACCCGCTGCGCGATACGCCGGCGGTGCTCAAGGCTTACACCTTGAAGCAGGGCGCCGATGACCCTCACTGGCTTTTTCTCACCGGCGACAAGGCGCAGATGGATCTGGTGCTCGGCCGCATCGGCCAGATCGTGCCGACCCCGGAGCAGCACTCCACCCAGTTGATCGTCGGCGATGTGGCCAACAAGCGCTGGAGCAAGATCCGCCCCGACGCCCCCGCAGCGGCCATCGCGCAGCGCTTGCAGCTGCTGACGATGCCCGTGGCCGGACGCTGAGGCCTGGCCATGAAAACCGCTCCCGCAGGATTTCCAGTCGCGATCCTCCGCATGCTTGTCTTGGTTCTGCTCACCGGAACCAGCCTGGGCGCGGGCGCGCTGTCGCTGACCGACGAGGAAAGCGCCGGCAAGCGCCTGTACCGCGAAGGCCTGTCGGCCAGCGGCGAGCCGATCATGGCGCGGGTCGGCGCGGCGGATGTGCTGCTGCCGGCCACCAGCCTGCCGTGCGCCAACTGCCACGGCGCCGACGGCCTCGGCCGGCCCGAGGGCGGGGTGCGCCCGCCGGAGCTGAACTGGGCGCGGCTGACCAGCGCCTACGGCCAGCAGGTCAACGGCCGCCGCTATCCGGCCTACGATGACGCCAGCCTGGCGCGGGCGATCCAGCAGGGCCGCGACCCCGGCAACCATCGGCTGGATGCGAGCATGCCGCGCTTCCTGTTGTCGATGAAGGATCAGCGCAACCTCACCGCGTACCTCAAGCGCCTGGCCGACGAGCGCGACCCGGGGCTGGAGGCGGACACCCTGCACCTGGGCACCCTGTTGCCCAGCCAGGGCCCGCTGGCCGAAGAGGGCGCGACGGTGGCGGCGGTGCTCAACGGCAGCGTGGCGCGGATCAACGAGGCGGGCGGCATCCATGGCCGGCAGTTGCGTCTGACCGTGGCCGACCCCGGCCCCGACCGGGCCAGCGCCGAACAGGCCCTGCAACGGCTGATCGACGACGAGCACGTGTTCGCCCTGATCGCGCCGCTGGCGCCTGCGCTGGACAGCGAACTGGCGCCGCGCCTGGAACAGGCCGGCCTGCCGCTGATCGGGCCGCTGTCGCTGCAAGGCCCGATGCCGTCGAGCCCGCAGATCTTCGAACCGTTGCCGGGCCTGCGTGAGCAGCTGATCGCGCTGGCCGACTACGCCACGGCCAGCCTGCGGGTGCTGCAAGGGCCGACGCTGATCGCCTATCCCGACGACCCGGGCCAGGCGCAGGCGGCCCAGGCCCTGGGTCGCTACCTGCAGAACCACGGCTGGCAGAAGGTGCAGGTGCAGGCCTACGACGCGGCCGCCGGCACGGTGCCGCTGGGCTCGCGTTCGGTGTTCTACCTGGGCAGCGGCGGCGGGTTCAGCCGCTTGGCGAACGGGCTGCAGAAGGCCGGGCAGGTGCCGTACCTGTTCGCCGCGTCGAGCCAGGTGGCCGGGGACCTGTTGCAGGTGCCGGACGGTTTCTCGCGGCGGGTGTTTCTGGCCTATCCGTTCGTGCCCAGCGACTGGACCCAGGCCGGGCGCCTGGCGCTGACCTTGCTGCGCGAGCATCAGGGCCTCGGCGCCCAGCACGCGGTGCTGCAAGTGGGCGCCTACGCCTCGATGCTGCTGTTCAGCGAAGGCATGAAGCAGGCCGGGCGCGACGCCAGCCGCGAAAAACTGGTGGCGGCGCTGGAAGGCCTGCACGACTTCGACACCGGCCTGACCCCGCGCATCAGCTTCGGCCCCGGACGCCGGTTGGGGCTGAGCGGGGCCCATGTGGTGACGATCGATTTGCCCGACCAGCGCTTTTACTTGGTGGCGCCCTACAGACCTGTTGTCGACACACCCTGACCGGAGCGATGGATCATGAAGCTCAAGACGATGCTGTTGCTGTTCGCAGGCTGGCTCCCGGCGGCGTTCGCCAGTCAGGAACCGGTGGCCGCGCGGGTCAACGGCGAGGCCATTTCCGAATTCCGCCTGGAGCGCTACTTCACCGAATACCTGGAAGACCAGGGCCGCGCCGTGGCGAGCATCCGCAATCCCAAGGCGTACAGACAGTTGCGGCAAGCGGCGTTGCAGATGCTGATCGACAAGGAACTGCTGTGGCAGGAGTCGCGCAAGCGCGGGGTGCAGGTCGATGAGCAAACCGTGCGCCAGCAGGTCGAGCAGACCCGTCAGGCCATCGGCGGCACGGAGAAATTCTCCCGGCGCCTGCAAGAGGCCGGCTTCGACGAGGCCTCGTTCACCGAGTACACCCGCCGCGAACTGGCGGCCCAACGGATGTTCGCCGAACTGACCCGCACTGACGATCCAGCCGAGCAAGAGGTGCGCGCCTTCTTCGAGGAGCACCGCGCCGAGATGGGCACGCCGGAGCAGGTGCAGGCCCGGCACATTCTGGTGAAGGTGGCGCGGGAGGCCGATTCCGCCACGGTCGAGGCGGCGCGTCTACGCTTGATGCAGATGCGCGAGGCGGTGGTGCGGGGCGAAAGCTTCGCCAGCGTCGCGCAAAAGGGCTCGCAAGATGCCACGGCCAGCCAAGGCGGACAGTTGGGCTACTTCGCCCGCGGGCAGATGGCGCCGGCGTTCGAGGCGGCGGCGTTTGCCTTGAGGCCCGGGGAACTCAGCCAAGCGGTGCGCACACCGTTCGGCTGGCATTTGATCATCGTCGAGAACCACAAGGAGGCGGCCGATGTCCCAGAGGAGCAAGGGCTGGAAACGGTCAGGGCCTACCTTGCCCGACAGCGACAGACCCAGGCTCGTCGTCAGGCGCTCGCGCAATTGCGGGCGCAGAACAGGATCGAACGCATTGACGACGACTGAAGGTTCCCCCCCAATAGTGGGGAATGGCTTCGATGCCCATTCAGGTGCTTCCCCGTTTCTGGGGAACGGGGTACCGGGACGAGCGGGCATTTCCATTCAATTCAAGGACATGAAAACAGAAAATGACCGGCACCCGGCCTGGCATGAAGTGTGCGTTACCTCTGGCGAGGCGCACTCCACCAGGCCCGGCCCGAGGTTTCCACTGCCGGACCTGCGGTTTCAAGGAGTCCACCTTGGTTAACAAAGTACTGGTTGTCGAAGACGAACAGCAGTTGGCGGAAAACCTTCAGGTTTACCTGTCGACGCAGGGGCTGGACGTCCGGATTGCACATGACGGCGCGGACGGGATCGGCCAGGCCGAGACCTTCGCCCCCGATGTGATGGTGTTCGATTACCGCTTGCCCGATATGGAAGGCTTTGAGGTGCTCGACGCCGTCCGCCGGAACAGGACGTGTCATTTCGTGCTGATAACGGGTCACCCGACCGCTGAAGTCTGTGAGCGGGCGCGGCAACTGGGAGTCAGCCACATCCTGTTCAAGCCGTTCCCGTTGGCGGAACTGGCGCGGGCGATCTGTGACCTGCTGGGGATCGAGCGCAGCGCGAGACCCGGTGCGAGCCCTTCGCAAGGGTTCGTCGAACGACGCCAGAGCAAGACCGAGAGCTTCCCGTTGCAGTTGTTCGATGGCAGTTGGGTGCTGGCGGATCGCCGACGAAGCAAGTCGGACGCCCTGGCACCGGATGACGACCAAATGCTCACCGGGGAGTAGTGGCGCGATCAGACGTTCCGGCACCCGCCGCAATGGCCTGCCGCGCCGACTGGGCCCCCGGCCCCGGGCGTTGGAGAGCAAGCCATGGATCGTCTGTCCGTTGTCGTCGAACCGCCGTTGGCCGAGCCGGTGCCGCAAGCGCAGGCCCCGGCACGCTTCACCGCTGAGCAACTGGCCCAGGCCCGGGCACGGGCCGCCGGCTCCGGGGAACGGATGCTCGACGCCCTGGCCGGCCTCAGCGAACTGGCGCCCATGCCGTTCATCGCCAGCCTCGGCGCCACCCTGCATTATCCGGTGCTCGACACCGACAGCCTGTTTTCGGCCGTCCCGGTGTTCGACCGGGTCACCCTCGCGCAATGCCTCAAACGTGAATTCATCCTGCTGCGCCACCGCGACGAGGTCATCGGCGTGTTCGCCGACCCCTTCGACAGCGCGCGCCTGGCCTGGATCGACGAATGCCTGCACGGCGCGCCGCTGTACCTGGTGCACGCCGACGACCTGAGCGCCTACCTGGCCCGCCACGAAGAAAGCTTCCACGCCGTGGAGTCGCTCAACGCCCAGGCCGACGCCGGCACCCAGACCGACACCTTGCAGAGCCTGTCCCTGACCAGCATCAGCGAAGACGCCAGCGTGGTGGTGAAACTGGTCAACTCGACCCTCTACGACGCGCTGAAAATGCACGCCAGCGACATCCACCTCGGCACCACCGGCAACGGGCTGGTGATCAAGTACCGGATCGACGGCGTGCTCAACAACATCAGCAAGATCCAGGGCACCGAGTTCGCCGAGCAAGTGATTTCCCGGGTCAAGGTCATGGCCGAACTGGACATCGGCGAGAAGCGCGTGCCCCAGGACGGTCGCTTCAAGATCGGCATCAGCGGCCGGCAGATCGACTTCCGGGTGTCGATCATGCCGAGCATCTTCGGTGAGGACGCCGTGCTGCGGGTGCTGGACAAGCAGGACCTGGCCGACAAGGTCTGCGGCGTGCAGCTGCAGGCCCTGGGCTTCGAGGACGAGACCCTGCGCCAACTGCGAAGGCTGGCCGCCGAACCCTACGGCATGGTGCTGGTGACCGGCCCCACCGGCAGCGGCAAGACCACCACCCTCTACGCGATGATCACCGAGATCAACCACGGGGTGGACAAGATCATCACCATCGAAGACCCGGTGGAATATCAGTTGCCGGGCGTGCTGCAGATCCCGGTCAACGAGAAGAAGGGCCTGACCTTCGCCCGCGGCCTGCGGTCGATCCTGCGCCACGACCCGGACAAGATCATGGTCGGCGAGATCCGCGACCCGGACACCGCGCAGATCGCCGTGCAGTCGGCGCTCACCGGGCACCTGGTGTTCACCACCATCCACGCCAACAACGTGTTCGATGTGATCGGCCGCTTCACCCAGATGGAGATCGACCCCTACAGCCTGGTCTCGGCGCTCAACGCGGTGCTGGCCCAGCGCCTGATCCGCCTGGTGTGCACGAGCTGCGGCGCGCCGGTGACACCCAGCGAAGAAGAGCTGCGCGCCTCGGGCCTCGACCCGCACAAGGTCGGCCATTACCGCTTCGTCCACGGCAAGGGCTGCGGCCATTGCCGGGGCAGTGGCTACCGCGGGCGCACGGCGATCGCCGAACTGCTGCACCTGGACGACGAGCTGCGGCAGATGATCGTCGAACGCCAACCCATCACCCGGATCAAGGCCCTGGCCTGCGAGCGCGGTCTGCGCCTGCTGCGCGAATCGGCGCTGGAACTGGTGGAACACGGCCGCACTACGCTGGAGGAGATCAATCGTGTCACTTTTATCGCGTGAGCGTTTTGTCGCCGTGCTCGGCGCCAGCGGTGTGGGCCTGGGGCAGCGGCGGGGCAGCGAGACCCTGTGGCTGGGCAGCGTCGGCTACATCGACGAAGGCTTCCAGAGCTACGCGGTGGCGCTGGACACCCTCGACCGCCTGCTCGGCGAACACGCCAAGGCCGGCGCCGAGCTGTGCGTGGTGGTCTCCGGGCACTTCAGCCGTTTCTGCCTGGTGCCGTGGAGCGAGCAGATCTGCACCCCCGAGGAACTGCGCGGCTTCGCCCAGCTGTGCTTCGAAGACCTGTTCGGCGCGCCGACCCAACCCTGGAGCCTGGTGCTGTCCGCCGAGCCTGCGGGCCACGACCGCATCGCCAGCGCCTTGCCGCAGGACTTGCTGGAGCGTCTGCGTGCACTGGTCGCCGGGCGTGGCTTGCGCCTGCGTTCGGTGCAGCCGTACCTGATGACGGCGTTCAACCGCTTCGACCGCAGCCTCGACGCCGGCGATTTCTTGTTCGTGGTCGCCGAACCGCAGCGCAGCGTGTTGCTGCTGGCCCGGGAAGGGCGCTGGACGGCGGTGCGTTCGGTGGGCGGCAGCGACAGCGATGCGGCGCTGGCCGCGCTGGTGGGCCGCGAGCGGCAATTGCAGGCCAGCGCCAGCGAGCGTCCGTTCAACGTCTACCTGCACGCCCCGGCGCGCCTCGATGCGCAGCCGCAGATCGACGGGGTGCAGGTGCGCACCCTCGAAGACGACTCGATGACCGTGCGTGACGGCTTGTACGTCATGTCCCGGGCGGTGGCCTGACATGCGCGCCCTGAATCTGGATTTCCAGCCCCGTCCCCGTTCCGGCCCGTTGGGCTGGAGCCTGCTGGGCGGCGGCGCGCTGCTGGCGCTGGTGTGCTTCGGCGTGCAGCAGCACCTCGGCGCCCAGGCCGAACAACAGCAAGGCCATTTGCAGCACACCCAGCGCAAGCTCACCGGCGACAGCGGCGTGAAGGCCAGCCTGACCCCGGCCGAGACCCGCGAACAGGCGCAGAACCTGGCCGAGATGCGCAAGGTGTCGCAGCAGCTGCGCCGCCCGTGGGAACGCCTGTTCGCCATGCTCGAAGCCATGCCCCGGGGCGACATCGCCTTGCTCAGCCTGACCCCGGACGCACGCAAGGGCCAGGTGCGCATCAGCGCCGAGGCCCGGGACCTGCAGGCGATGCTCGATTTCCACAAACGTCTGGAGGCCAGCGACGAGCTGTCGGACGTGTCGCTGCTGAGCCACGAAATCGTCGTGAAATCGCCGGAGCACCCGGTGCAGTTCAACCTGTCGGCGACCTGGGAGATGGGCGATGCGAATCCCTAGACTGATCGTCCACGAATACCTGCAAGGCCTCGGCGTGCCGGGCCTGGCCGGGTTGGCCCTGCTGCTGGTGGCGCTGGCCTGGGCCCTGGGCGGCCTGCTGCCGGGCTGGCACTCGCTGCAACAGTTGAGCCGCCAGACCGAGGAGGCCACCGAGTACCTGGCCAAGGTCGAGGACGGCAGCATCGCGCCGCCGGTGGTGCCGCAGCGCCAGCTCGACGACTTTCGCAACAAGTTGCCGGCCCAGCCCCAGGCCACCGTCGCCATCGACCGCATCTACGCCCTGGCGGCCCAGGAGCGCATCACCCTGGCCCGCGGCGAATACGCCCTGGGCGTCGATCCCAAGACCCATCTGGCGCGCTACCAGATCCTGCTGCCGGTGCGCGGCAGCTATCCGCAGCTGCGCCGTTTCCTGCATGCCTTGCTCGGCCAGTTGCCGGCGGTGGTGGTGGAGGACGTCGAGTTCCAGCGCAAGAAGATCGCCGACACCGACCTCACCGGCCGGATCCGTTTGACCCTTTACCTGTCGAGGTCGTGATGGACACCAAACGCATCGTCGGGTGGGTGGCGTTCTTCGGCGTGGCGGCGGCGCTGGCCTGGCTGCCGGAATACTTCGGCCCGGGCGAAGACGGCGAGTCGGCCGACCTCGCGGTGGCCACCCCGGCCAAGACTGCTGGCCGGGGCGCGCCGACCGCCGGTGGCGCGAAGGCCGACGCCGCGCCGATCAAGGACCTGGGGCCGGCCGGCGACCTGTTCGCCGCCCAGTCGTGGAAGCCTGCGCCGACCCTGGCCACGGTCACCGAGCAACCCGTCAACCCGGCCACGGCGGTGCAATCCCCGAGCCTGCCGCCGGTGCCGTTCCAGTTCGTCGGCCGGCTGCATGACCGCAGCGACCTGCAGGTGTTCCTGCAGGACGGCGAGAAGATCTACGTCGTGCGCAACGGCGATGTGATCGACGACACCTGGAAGATCACCGGCATTTCCGACCTGGAACTGAGCCTGGTCTACCTGCCTTTGCATTTGTCGCAGACCTTGTCTGTGGGGAGTACGCAATGAACAGATCCCGTTTGCTGATGAGCCTGGGCCTGTGCGCCGGGCTGGCCGCGTGCAGCTCGGCCCAGGTGGCCAACAAGGAGGCCGCCGACCTGATCGACCAGGGCCAGTACGAGGCGGGCCTGGCCCGGATCGAGGAAGGCCTGCGGGAGAACCCCCGCGACACCGAGCTGCATCTGGCGCTCAACAGCGGCCGGGCCAAGGCCATCACCGCGCTGCTGACCTCCGGCGACACCGACCGTTCGCGGCGGGACTTCGCCTCAGCCCGCACCGCCTACAACCGGGTGCTGACCATCGAGCCGAACAACCGCCGCGCCCAGGACGCCCTGCGCCAGCTCGACTACCTGCGCAGCATGGACGAGAAACTCGAACTGGCCCGCGGCGACCTGCGCCGGGGCGACATCTACGGCGCCGACCGGCAGGTCAAGCAGATCCTCGAACTCGACCCCACCAACGAAGGCGCGCTGGAGCTGCAAGGCAACATCCGCCTGGTACAGAGCCGCAACGTCGTGCAGTACCCGCAGCTGCGCACCCGGCTCGACCGGCCGGTGACCCTGGAATTTCGCGAAGCCAACCTCAAGACCGTGTTCGAGGTGCTGTCCCAGGTCGCCGGCCTGAACTTCATCTTCGACAAGGACCTGCGCCCGGACCTGAAGGCCACGATCTTCGTGCGTGACGTGCGCATCGAAGACGCCGTGCAACTGCTGCTGCAACAGAACCAGCTGCACCAGAAAGTGGTGAACGAAAACACCTTGCTGATCTACCCGGACTCGCCGCAGAAGCTCAAGGATTACCAGGAGCTGGTGATGCGCACGTTCTACCTGACCAGCATCGACGCCAACACCGCGCTGAACATGATCAAGACCATGCTCAAGACCCGCGACGTGTTCGTCGACGAGCGCCTCAACACCCTGACCATGCGCGACACCGAAGACGCGGTGCGCATGGCCGAGAAACTCTTGCAGTCCCAGGACCAGTCCAACCCCGAAGTGGTGCTGGAGGTGGAGGTGATGGAAGTCGCCCGCCAGCGCATCCTCGACCTGGGCCTGCAATGGCCGAGCACCTTCGGCGTGGTCAACAGCGACGGCTCGCCGGTGACCCTGCTGGGCCAGCTCAAGGGCATCAATTCCGACCGCATCTCCATCGCGCCGTCGCCCCAGGCCAAGATCAACGCCCAGGACAACGACATCAACACCCTGGCCAGCCCTGTGATCCGCGTCAGCAACCGTGAGCAGGCACGCATCCACATCGGCCAGCGGGTGCCGATCATCAGCGCCACCTCGGTGCCCTCGACCCAGGGACCGGTGATCACCGAGAGCGTCACCTACCTCGACGTCGGCCTGAAGCTTGAAGTGCAGCCCACCGTGCACCTGAACAACGAAGTGGCGATCAAGATCGCGCTGGAGGTCAGCAACGCCACGCCGCTGGAGCCGACCCGCCAGGGCACGATCCCGGTGCAGGTCGACACCCGCAACGCCCAGACCTCGCTGCGCCTGCACGACGGCGAGACGCAGATCCTCGCCGGGCTGGTGCGCAACGACCACGGCGCCACCGGCAACAAGATCCCGGGCCTGGGCGACATCCCCGGCCTGGGCCGGCTGTTCGGCAGCAACAAGGACACCGTCGGCAAGTCGGAACTGGTGCTCTCCATCACCCCGCGCATCGTGCGCAACCTGCCGTACCAGAGCCCGTCGGACATGGAGTTCCCCACCGGCACCGAAACCAGCATGCACATCCAGGCGCCGGACCGCTCGATGCAGGCGGCCACCCCGGCGCCTTCCACTCAGCCTCGTGCGCTGGGCGGGGCGGCGGTCGCCACCACCCGCGTCACCGTCGAGAAGCCTTGATCATGAACACCGAGCGCGGTTTCACCCTGATCGAAGTCGTGGTGACGCTGGCCCTGATCGGCCTGCTGGCGGGCATGGCCGCGCCCCTGACCGAGACCCTGGTGCGCCGGGGCAAGGAGCAGGAGCTGCGCACGGCGCTGTACCAGATCCGCGACGGCATCGACGCCTACAAGCGCGCCTTCGACGCCGGCTACATCGAGAAGTCGCTCAACAGCAGCGGCTACCCGCCGAACCTCAAGGTGCTGGTGGACGGCGTGCGCGACGTGCGCAGTGCCAAGGGCGCCAAGTTCTACTTCCTGCGCCGCATCCCGCGTGACCCGCTGGTGCCGGCCAAGCGTGACGACGAAGGGGGTTGGGGCCTGCGCGCCTACAACAGTTCGGCCCAGAACCCGCGCGACGGCGAAGACGTGTTCGACGTCTACTCCAAGGCGCGGGGCAAGGGCCTCAACGGCATCGCCTACCGCGAGTGGTGAACCTCATGCGCCGGGAACAGGGCTTTACCTTGCTGGAACTGATGGTGGTGATGGCGATCATCGCGACCCTGATGACCATCGCCTTGCCGCGCTACTTCAACAGCCTGGAGGCCTCGAAGGAAACCACCCTGCGCCAGAGCCTGTCGGCCATGCGCGAGGCGCTGGACCACTACTACGGCGACACCGGGCGCTACCCCGACTCGATCGATCAGTTGGTGGAACTGCGTTACCTGCGCAACGCGCCGCTCGACCCGATCACCGAGCGCAAGGACCAATGGGTGCTGGTCGCGCCGCCGGACGGCGTGGCGGGCGGCGTGGCCGACATCAAGAGCGGAGCCACCGGGAGGGCGCGTGATGGCAGCCAGTATTCGGAGTGGTGAGCGCGCGGGGCAGGGTGGGTTCACCTACCTGGGCGTGCTGTTCCTGATCGTGCTGATGGGCATGGGCCTGGCCAGCGCCGGCGAGCTATGGTCGACGGTGTCGCGGCGCGACCGGGAGAAACAGCTGCTGTGGGTGGGCAGCCAATACGCCCAGGCGCTGCGCAGCTACTACCGCAGTTCGCCGGGGCTGGCGCAGTACCCCAAGGAGCTGGTGGACCTGTTGCAGGACGAGCGCTTTCCCGAGCCCCGGCATCACCTGCGCCGGTTGTACCCGGACCCGGTGGGCGGCGGCGAATGGGCGCTGCAGCGCGGCTTCGACGGGCGCATCACCGGGATCAACAGCCCCTCCACCGAGACGCCGCTCAAGCAGGCGGACTTCCCGGCGCAGTGGTCGGACTTCGAAGGCATGACCCGCTACTCGGACTGGCAGTTCGTCGCCGAAAAGGCCTTCCTCGACGGCACCAACGGCCCGGCCAAGAACCCGTCGGCCCTGCCGCAGGCGCTGCAGCCATGAACGGCCGGTTCTGCTGTGCGCTGATCCTCGTCCTGGCGGCGTGCTGCGCCCAGGCCGGCGAAGAAGACGAAATGATGGGCTTCATCGTCGACGACACGATTTCGCACATCGGCCATGACTTTTACTACCTGTTCAGCGAACGCCTGCGCGACACCAGCCCCATGGACTTCAACCTGGTGGTGCGCGAGCGGCCCGACGCGCGCTGGGGCAGCCTGGTGACCGTGGAATATCAGCAACGCCTGGTCTATCGGCGCTTCCTGCCGCCGAACACCGTGGAACTGAAGGACGAGGCCTACGAGGCCGCCGACTGGGTTCGACGCCAGGTTGTCCAGCGCAAGCTGGAGGCCTTGTTGCAGGACACCACCGACCTCGAGAAGGACGAACTATGAACACGACAACGTTCTCACGGCGCCGCGCACCCTGGATCGCAGGATGGCTGATCGGCCTGGCCGGCTGCGCCGCCGTCCAGGCCACCGAACTGGTCTACACGCCGGTCAATCCGTCGTTCGGCGGCAACCCGCTCAACGGCACCTGGCTGCTCAACAACGCCCAGGCCCAGAACGACCACGACGATCCGGACCTCAAGCGCCGCACGACCGTAGCCGGCACCTCCGCGCTGGAGCGCTTCACCAGCCAATTGCAGTCACGGCTGCTGGGACAACTGCTGGACAACATCTCCACCGGCAACACGGGGAGCCTGTCCACCGACGCATTCATCGTCAACGTCATCGACGACTCCGGGGCACTGAGCATTGAAGTGACCGACCGAGCGACCGGTGAGGTTTCGGAAATTCAGGTTAACGGCCTCAACCCATGACGGGATGAGCGTTCCGGGGAGTGCAGGACATGAAAAAAATAATTGCGCTAGGGCTGATGTTGGCGGCATTGCAAGGGTGTGGTCTGCGCGAGCCGATGCCGGCCGAGCAGGACACCGAAACCCCGACCCTGACCCCCAGGGCCTCGACCTACTACGACCTTCTGAAAATGCCGCGGCCCAAGGGCCGCCTGATGGCGGTGGTGTACGGCTTCCGTGACCAGACCGGACAGTACAAGCCGACCCCGGCCAGCTCGTTCTCCACCAGCGTCACCCAGGGTGCGGCGAGCATGCTGATGGACGCCTTGCAGGCCAGCGGCTGGTTCGTGGTGCTGGAGCGCGAAGGGCTGCAGAACCTGCTGACCGAGCGCAAGATCATCCGCGCCTCGCAGAAGAAGCCCAACACCCCGGTCAACATCCAGGGCGAGCTGCCGCCGTTGCAGGCGGCGAACATGATGCTCGAAGGCGGGATCATCGCCTACGACACCAACGTGCGCAGCGGCGGGGAAGGGGCGCGCTACCTGGGGATCGACCTGTCCCGCGAGTACCGGGTCGACCAGGTGACCGTCAACCTGCGGGCGGTGGACGTGCGCAGCGGGCAGGTGCTGGCCAACGTGATGACCAGCAAGACCATCTACTCCGTGGGCCGCAGCGCCGGGGTGTTCAAGTTCATCGAGTTCAAGAAGCTGCTGGAGGCCGAGGTCGGCTACACCACCAACGAACCGGCGCAGCTCTGCGTGCTGTCGGCGATCGAGGCGGCGGTGGGGCACCTGCTGGCGCAGGGCATCGAACGGCGGCTGTGGCAGGTGGCGGGGGACAACTCTGCGCCTTCGCAGGACGAGACGCTGAACCGTTACCTGACGCAGAATAAGGTGGATCCTGAGGCGGAATGAGCTTGGGCTTGGCGGCTCTCGGCTCTCGGCTCTCGGCTCTCGGCTCTCGGCTCTCGGGTCGAGCGCTCGACGGCAAGAGCCAGCCAGGCCTCTACCGAACCACCCTGTCCCCTGTGGGAGCACCTGTCTTGATCTGAGCCTGCGTTGTCCGCACTGACGCCATCGCCAGCAGGCTGGCTCCCACAGGGAAATGTGTGCACACCCCGAAACACTGTGGGAGCGGGCTTGCCCGCGATGGCGGCCCGACAGCCGACCTACCTCTACCTGACTGCACCCGATTCCTTGCGGGAGCCAGCCTAACCTCTCCCTGACCAGCCCAAACCCCTGTGGGAGCCAGCCTGCTGGCGATGACGGCCGAAAGCCGACCAGTCCTTGGCCGATGCACCCACAGCCGGACTGCATTTCAGTTCCAGATTGTTTAAAGGATGTTGCTGATTTGCAGATCCTTCCCACAAGGTTTTCAGGTTGTCCCTCGGAAGGCCGGGCCCTAGCCTGTGTCTGTCGCTGAGTTCAGCGATCGGGATTGGAAACCCCGGGTAAAACAGAACGCAGCGGTCGCCTTTCATGACGTATGCTTGCGCACCTTTTGGGTGTGCACTCTGTTATGGCGGCTGTGCGTGGGGGGCCTTCGGGTCGTCCGGGTTTCTCTGTTTCCCGGGTTTCCAACCTGCGTACAGCTGCCACCCCTTCGTCCGGAAACCGAATGGGCCAGCTCCGACTCATCAAACAGAGTAAGACGCCATGTTCAAACCCACACCCAACCCTCCTGTAACCCCCACCACCGACCCCGCATCCCCCTACGAATCCATTGACTCCCGCAAGCTCAACGAAGCCGCGGAACGCGCCCTCGACCACTACCTCAACCCGACCGCCCGGATCATGGCCGCCCCCAGCGACGCGGACCCCATGTACCTCCCTAACCCGGTCTACGACACCGAATCCCTGCTGGCCAACGCCAGCGAGAACCTGGGCTCGGCCTCGGAGATGCTCAACAACTTCGCCGCCACCCTGGACAACGGCCACCGCCGCACCGCGCTGGGCATCGCGCAACTGGTGATGTTGAGTGAGGTGGCGGTGGGCCAGGCGCTGGATAACGTCGAGCCTAAGACCTGAATGCGTTGACCTGACAGCAAGGTGAGCAAGATCCCCTGTGGTGAGGGAGCAAGCCTCCTCGCCACAGTGGCTGACAGCGGTGTCAGGGATATTCCTGACGCGCATGCAAGACGCTCAAGACTCGCACGTGATCCGCCACTTGATAGATGACCAGATAGTTGGGGTGCACAACGATTTCCCGTGTGCCGGCAACCCGACCTGATCGATAGAGACAAGGATGCACAGTCAGTTTGGAGGTAGCGGCTTCAATGCCCTTGAAGAGCTTCATGGCCGCTGCGTGGTGCCGGTCGCTGATGAATCTGCAGGCGTTCAGACCGTGCTTCAGGCTGCCACTCAATCTGCATCGTGGGTTTTGCGCTTCGCTTCCATCAGGGCCTGCATTTCGGCCATCACCTGATCGTGGGCAATGCTCGGGCGCGGGTCATCGAGGGAGGCTTGGACCTTGGCCCTGAACCACCGGTCATAACTGGCCGCCTGCTCTTCGGGCTCAAGGTCTGAAACGACTGGGCACAGCGGGTCGATGAGGGTCGGGTCGGTCATAGGGCCTCCGGGCGCAATGCCCGGCAGTCTATTCGGTAACGGGCACGCTGTCGTCGCTGACGGGATGAGTTGCATAGGGGAAACGCTCCGTGAGGTTCAGGTGGATGCCTGCCGATCCTGGACGGCGCACTTCCGAGGGGCAACCTGCAAATTCGGTCGGAAAAATCCGCATCTTTTCTCAACTTCCTCATTCATCTGTAGGAACCGATCTGGAAAGAGAGGGGGGCAGTCACTCCGTGTTTTCGTTCATCGCGAGCAGGCTCGCTCCCACAGGTGTTCCGGGCATGGAAAAGCCGCGATCGCACAACGCAATCGCGGCTTTTATTACGCCCAACCCTTACTGCTGCAACACCGTCGCCTGGTTCGCCGATCCGAACTGCTGGATGTTCGCCGTCTGGGTCATCCCGCTCTGATCCACGGTGGCGATGTTGCCGGTGCCGCCTTGGGTCACGTACGCCACGTTCATCGTGTCGGCCTGTTTCACGCTGATCTGGTTGTCGCTGCCGTAGAGCTGCGCGGTGTAGGCCTGGTTGCCGGAGCCGGACTGGTCGAACTCGGCGCTGTTGCCCGAGCCGTTCGACGAGCCCTGGATCAGGTTGGTGGTGCCGCGCTGGTCGGCGATGAGGATGTTGTCGCTGCCGTTCTGGTCGAAGTACAGCTCGTTGTAGGACTCGGCCTGGCTGACGGTGGTCTTGTTGCCGGTACCGGTCTGGTGGGTGGTCATGGTGTGGCCGACGCCGTCCTGGGTGAAGCTGGCGATGTTGCCGTTGCCGGCCTGGGTGACCGTGGCGCGCTGGTTGCTGCCGAACTGGCCGCCGTGCTGCGGGCCTTTCCAGTTGCTGGCGTAGACCTTGTTGTCGTTGCCCGCCGAGGTGGCGTTGAGCACGTGGCCGTCGCCGTTCTGGTAGGTGAAGTGGACATTGCCGTTGCCCACCTGGTACAGCGCCAGCGTCGAGTTGACCGACTCGAACTGGTCGGCGTAGATGGCGTTCAGGTTGCCGACCTGGGTGACGGCGGCGGTGTTGTTTTCGCCGTAGCTCTGGTCCACCACGGTTTCGTTGCCGTCGCCGTACTGGTTGATGGTGGCCTGGCTCGCCAGTTGCGAGTCCTGCCAGATTTCGGTGCCGTTGAGGGTGCCGAACTGGTTGATGGTGATGGTGCCGCCGGTGCCGTTGCGCTGGTCGCCGTAGGCGTAGTTGGAATCGCCGGCCTGGTTGATGCCGATCGTGCCGCCGTTGTGGGTGACCTGCTCGGCGGTGCCGTAGTTGGCGGTGCCGTACTGGGTGATCACCGAGCTGTTGCCGCTGCCTTCATACAGCTGCTCGATGTTGGCTTCGTTGCTGTCGCCGTACTGGAAGGTCTTGCCTTCGCTGCCGTTCTGCGAGTCCTGGTAGATGAACGAGAAGTTGCCGCTGCCTTGCTGTTGCTGCAGCGCCGTGTTGGGCGAACCGAAGCCCAGGGACTGGCTGGCGTGCGCGGTGTTGAAGGTGCCGACCTGTTGTTGGGTGATGGTGCCGTTGTCTTCGTAGAGCTGTTCGGCGTAGCCGGCGTTGTAGTCGCCGACCGCGTCCTGGGTGATGGTGCTGGTGGCGTGATCCTGCACGGCGGCGGCGTTGTTGCCCTCACCGAACTGGGTCTGGGTGGCGGTGCTGAACGGGGCCTGGGTCTGCTTCACATCGGCGATGTTGGCGGTGCCGGCCTGGCTTTGGGTGGAAAGGCTGTCGTCGGCCATGGCCTGGGCACTGATCATGACCAGGATGGCGGCGGTGAGGGGCGTCAATTTGAACATGATGAACTCTCCGATGATTGCAGTGCTTTAGCGGTATTGCTTGACCGAGACGCTCATGCCGTTGCCCGACTGGGTCACGGCGCTTTGCAGCCCCGTGCCGGCCTGCTCGATGCTGGCGTCGTTGTTGTTGCCGTTCTGCGAAATCTGCGCGCGGTTGTGGCTGCCGGCCTGGGTGATCGAGGCGGCGTTGCCGGAACCGTTCTGGGTGATCTGCGCCATCAGGTCGCTGCCCTGTTGCAGGATGTACGCCTCCTGGTTGCTGCCCGACTGCACGATCCGCCCGAGCAGTGACTGACCGTTCTGCGAGAGCAGGGCGATGTTGGCCTGGCCGTTCTGGTCGATCAGCGCTTGCTGGCCCACAGGTGGGGGCAGTTCGCCGAGGTCGGCCGAGGGGGCCAGGTCATCGTTGTCCATCAGGTCGTCGGCGCGCGCGCCCGCACCGCCGCACAGGGCGAGCAGGCACAGCAGGGCGGCGGTCGGCGTGTTCATGGCGTTGTCCTGTGTCGTTCAGGCGGTCCGGGGGCTTGCCCCATCCACCCGCAGGCGGATGGGGCGAAGGCCTACAGCGTGGTCACCGACACCGTGCGCACGGTGCCCTGGGACGAGCGGATGGTGGCGGTCGGGTTGGCCGACGGCACCACGTTCGTGTTGTTGAGCGTCAGCCGCCAGCGACCGGTGACCGGCACCGTCGTCGTGCCGAGGGTGACCAGCCCGGTCGGGGTGGTGACCTGCACGGTGATGGTGTTGCCGGTGGTCACCGATGAGGTGCCGGCGAAGTCCCAGTTGAAGCGGTTGCCGGAGCGCGCCTGCACCGTCGAGGTGGTGATGGTGAAGGTCTCCGCCGCCGGCCGTGGCGACACTTGCACGGTGACCGTCGCCGGCGTCGACTGGGCGCCGAAGCTGTCCCGGGCGATGTAGGTGAAGGTCGTGGTGAAGGCCGTGGTCACGGTGGCCGGCGGGGTGTAGGTGATCACGGTGCCGTCGGTGCTCACGGTGCCGCGCCCGGCCGGTGGCTGGGTCAGGCTGGCGACGCCCAGCGGCACGTTGCCTTCCGGATCGGTGTCGTTGGCCAGCACGTTGATCGGGATCGCCACGCCCAACGTGGCGACGCTGTCGGCGACGGCGGTCGGCGGCCGGTTCGGTGCCACGCTGACGGTCACGGTGGCCGGGTTCACCGAGGCCAGGCCTTTGCTGTCCTGGGCCTTGTAGGTGAAAGTCGCGGTCAGCGGCGCGTTGACCACCGCAGGCGGCGTGTAGACCACCGAGGTGGTACCGTTCAGAGCGACGGTGCCTTGGCCGGCGGCCGGTTGGGTCAGCGCGGTGATGGACAGCGGCACGTTGCCGTCCGGGTCGCTGTCGTTGGTCAGCAGGCTGAGGGTGATGGGCACGCCGAAGCTGGTGCTGCCGGTGTCGGCGACCGCCAGCGGCGCTTGGTTTTCACCGGTGTCCGGTGCGCTGCCGACCACCACGACCGGCTCGGTGTCGCTGCCGCCGGCGGCGGATTTCACCGTCACGGTGGCGGGTGGCTGGGTCAGGTCGGCCACGGTGATGCGCTGCAGGGTGCCGGTCTTGGACAGGCGGCCGTAACCCTGGGCGACCATGTCCGGCACGGCCACCTCATCGGAGGACGTGGCCTCGATCAGCAGGCTGTGGTTGGCCCAGCTGTAGCGGGCGGTCTGGATCTTCACCACGTCGGTGAGCTTGCTCGACACCGCCGTCGGCCGGGTGGTGCCGGTCGGGTTGGTGGCGGTCACGACGACCACCGACGGCAGGGTGCCGGTGCCCAGGCGCTGGCCGAAGAACAGCCCGTTGTTGTCGCCCAGCAGGTTGGTCTGGCACGGCGACGGCGGGGTGCCCGGCACCAGCGCCACGCTTTCGCGAAAGCACAGGGTGGAGCTGGCGTCGGCCTTGGCGAACACTTCGGCGCGTATGCCCGCCGAGGTGCGGCGGTAGGTGGCGCGGTCGATGGCGACGTGGGTCTGCTGACGGTTGTCCAGCACCTTGCCCGCCACGGTGAACAGGTTGGTCTGGATCGTGCCGGCCGGCCCCGTGATGCGCACGAAGTTGGTGTTGAACGGGCTGCCGGTCACCGCTTCGGTGAGGTTCGGGTCGCCGACGAAGGTCTCGATGCTGCCGGTGTCCGGGTTCACTTCGGTGTACGGGCCGTTGACGCTGCGCAGGAACGGGCCGATGGCGCCGTTGAGCGCACCGCTGAAGTCGCCCGGCGCGCCGATGCCGATGTCTTTGGTGATGTTGATCGCCCGCCGTCCCGGTGCGGTGACGTTGACCGTCTCCACGCCGTAGGGGTGGGTGATGGTGTAGGTGCCGGCGACGGGCACGTTTACCCGGATGCGGATCCGCGCGAAGCTTTGCTGATCGCCGTCGACGGGGTTTTCCGAGGCGAACGCCGCTTCGATCCCCGCCACGTAGGCGTCCATGCCGTAGCCGGCGCCGTTGTTGGCGATGTTGGTCTCGGCCAGGAACCAGAAGGCTTCCGGCGGCCAGTTGTCGGGGAACACCATGGGCTGGGTGTCGTCGAAGACGCCAGGCTCCGGCAGCAGGGTGCACATGTAGGCCGGCGGCACGCTGGCCGGCACCCGCGAGCTGGCGGCCCGGGACTGGCACAGTTCCATCGAGAGCAGGTTGTTGTCCTGGTACCACATCGGGAATTTCCCGGTGGCGAAGGTGTAGGGGCCGGGATCGACGGCGGCGAGTTGCGCGAACGCACTGCCCGACAGCGAGATTGTCAGCCCGAGCGCGTTGAGCGCGAAGCGTGGCCACTTGTTCATGATGCCTCCTGATGCGGATCTGGGCATGTGAGCGTTCATTGCACGATGACCACTTCTTCGGTATCGCTGCCGCCGTTGGACGACGTCACCCGAACCTTGGCCGGCGGAATCGGCGAGATCCCGGTGGTGAGGGATTTCACCGCGCCGTCGCCGCCCAGGGCACCGATGGCGGCGCCGCCGGCGGTGCTGGCGGTGAGCACCGGCGGCGAGGTTTCGTCGCTGGTCGAGGCCACGAGGGTCAGTTGCCCGGAGCTCAGGCTGTATTCGGCGCGCTGGATCACCACCAGGTCCGTCAGGGCCATGGGCAGGGTGGTCGGGGTGCTGCTGGCGATGGCCAGGTGGTTGTCGGCGGTCACTTGCAGGGTGGTCGGCAAGGTCGGGTTGGCCGGTGACTGCGCATACCAGCTGCCGGTGCTGTCGGCCTCCGTGAGGTTGAGCACCGGGGTGCTGCTGGTGACGGCGACGGTGGCGGGCGCGGGCGGGGCCTGGACGAACACGTCCTGCTGGGCCACCGGGGCGCTGGCGCCGGGGGTGCGCGAGTAGGTGCTGCGCTGGGTGATCAGCGGCGTCGGGCGGACCACCGTGGACAGCTTGCCGGAAATGGCGAACGTGGTGGTGCGCAGGTCGATCCCGCCGGGCCCTTCGATGCGGATGAAGTTGGTGTTGAACGGGCTGCCGGTGACGGCCTCTTCCAGGTTCGGGTCGCCGATGAACTGCTCGGCGGCGCCGGTCACCGGGTTGGTCTCGGTGTAGGGCCCGTTGACGCTGCGCAGGAACGGGCCGACGTCGCCCTTGAGCGCGCCGTCGTAGGTCTTCGGCGAGCCGATGCCGATGTCGCGGGTCATGTTGATCGCCCGCCGGCCGGGGGTGTCGACGTTGAACACGTCCACGCCGTAGGGGTGGGTGATCACGTAGGTGCCGGCGGTGGGCACGTCGACCCGGATGCGGATGCGGGCGAAGCTGATCTGGTCGCCTTCCGCCGGATCGCCGCCGCCGAAGGCGGCCTCGATGGCCGAGACGTAGGTCAGGTCGATGCCCCGCGCGGCATCGACGATGCTCCCGTCAGCGGTGAACCAGAAGGCTTCATCGGGGAAGTTGCTGGGGAAGGACAGGGGTTGCGCGTCGTCGAAGATGCCCGGCGCCGGCAGCAGCGAGCACATGTACGACGGCGTGCCGGGCACGCTCGGCACGCGGGAGCTGAGCGCTTTGGACAGGCACAGATCCAGGGTGCGGCCGTGGGTGTCCTGGTACCAGGCGGCGAAATTGCCGTTGGCCGGTGCGTAGGGGCCGGGGTCGACAGCGAACAGAGCGGCTTGGGCGATGCCCTGGGCCAATGCGCTCACGACCAGGACGGTCGCGGTTTTGGACAGTAAAGGGTGCATGAGTTAATCCCTCTATCGAAGTGCCTGCCCCGTGGGGTGGGTCAGTTGCAGGGGCCTCTACAACTTCCATACCAATGCACCCTCAGACAGCCGCAAAGCCCCGTGCCAAGGGCC
This sequence comes from Pseudomonas sp. B3(2017), assembly GCF_002113595.1. NCBI lineage: Bacteria > Pseudomonadati > Pseudomonadota > Gammaproteobacteria > Pseudomonadales > Pseudomonadaceae > Pseudomonas > Pseudomonas sp. B3(2017). The sequence continues at coordinate 60 of NZ_NEIU01000033.1, read as the reverse complement.
TTTGAGGGTGATTGGGAGAGGGTGGCGAGGCACGCAGGGCAGGGCGACAGTCCCCAGGAT
>NZ_NEIU01000032.1:0-42035 GCF_002113595.1 Pseudomonas sp. B3(2017) | reverse complement strand
CCTGATCCCATCCCGAACTCAGAAGTGAAACGATGCATCGCCGATGGTAGTGTGGGGTTTCCCCATGTGAGAGTAGGTCATCGTCAAGATTAAATTCCGAAACCCCAACTGCGAAAGCGGTTGGGGTTTTGTTTTGCCCGCAGGAAAGTTCCTACGTCGAGTTTCTATGCAACGGTGCAGGGCATGGCTATCATTCGGGCCTCATTACGAGGCGAGATCCGCATGCTGACGTTGTTGAATCTCCTGAAGGATGGCCAGTTCCATTCCGGTCAGGCCCTGGGAGCCGCACTAGGCATCAGCCGAAGTGCCGTATGGAAGCAGCTCCAGCATCTGGAGAGCGAGCTTGGGCTGTCCATTCATAAAGTCCGGGGGCGGGGCTATCAATTGGCGGCTCCCTTGACGTTGCTTGATCCTCACAAGATAGCGGAGGAGCTAAAGGACTGGCCGTCTTTCATACTTGACTCAACTGACTCGACCAACGCGCAAGCATTGCGTGCGATTGACGAGGGGCGGCCTGCGCCATTTTTGGTGCTGGCCGAGCGGCAACTGGCGGGCCGCGGTCGCCGTGGTCGCAAGTGGGTGAGTCCGTTTGCCGAAAATCTCTATTACAGCCTCGTCTTGCGCATTGATGGCGGCATGCGTCAGCTGGAGGGGCTGAGTCTTGTTGTGGGCTTGGCGGTTCTGCAGGCCTTGCGCAAGCTGGGTGTGCCTGGATTGGGGTTGAAGTGGCCTAATGACGTCCTGGTTGGACGAAAGAAAATTGCCGGCATCTTGCTCGAAATTGTCGGTGATCCGGCTGATGTCTGCCATGTAGTGCTAGGCATCGGTATCAACGTCAATATGCAGGCCACGAACGAGGTGGATCAGCAATGGACGTCTATGCGGCTTGAGTCAGGCAAAAGCCATGACCGGAACCTGCTTGTGGTTGAGTTGAGCCATCAGCTTCAGGCTTATCTGCGGCGTCATCAGGTTGAAGGGTTCTCTGTGCTCCAGGCAGAGTGGGAAAGCAATCACCTGTGGCAGGATCAGCCGGTTTCTCTCACTGCCGGCGTCAATCGAACGGACGGCGTGGCACTTGGCATTGACAGTCATGGTGCATTGCGTCTGAAGGTGGATGGTGTGGAAAAGACTTATAGCGGTGGTGAGCTCAGTTTGAGGTTGCGTGATGATTCTTGAGCTCGATTGCGGTAACAGCTTTATAAAGTGGCGAGTGTTGTCCGTCCCGGCCGACGCGGTGATCCAGGAGGGGGTTGTCGACTCTGACCAGGCGCTGCTCGACGCTTTGCGCGAGCTGGATGGTATTTCGCTGCAGCGGTGCCGCCTGGTTAGCGTCAGAACCGCGGAGGAGACGAGCGATCTCATCAAGCTTCTGGAGCGTGATTTCCGTTTGCCTGTTGTGTGCGCGGCGCCGGCGCGTGAAATGTCCGGAGTCAGAAATGGATATGAAGACTATGAGCGTCTGGGGCTCGACCGTTGGTTAGCGATGCTTGGAGGCTTTCGCCTGGCCTCGGGCGCATGTCTGGTGCTCGATTTCGGTACAGCGGTGACCGCCGACTTCGTTGCGGCGGACGGTGAACACTTGGGGGGCTTCATTTGTCCCGGCATGCCGCTCATGCGCAACCAGTTGAGGACTCACACCCGAAAGATTCGTTATGGAGATCAGGCGGCCGAGCGCGCATTGGTCAGCCATGCGCCGGGGCGCAGCACGGTGGAGGCGGTGGAGCGCGGTTGCTCATTGATGCTGAGGGGGTTTGTATTGACTCAGATCGAGCTGGCCCGCGCCTACTGGGGGGAAGACTTCACGGTATTTGTGACGGGGGGCGATGCTGGCCTAGTATCGGGAGTAGTGCCGGAGGCAAAGGTCGTTCCCGATTTGGTGTTCGTGGGCTTGGCGATGGCCTGTCCTTTTTCCTGAGGTACGTATGCGTTGGTTGTTCCTGCTGCTTTTGGTTCTCAATGTGTTTTATTACGTCTGGCATCAGCAGGAAGCACCTTTGCGCGCAAAGGACGTCACGACTCTGAGCCTCTATCGAGGGGCGCAGCAGGATATCCGTTTGCTCAGCGAGGCCAAGGGTGTCTCTCGCGAGAAAAAGAATGTCACGTCGGCCAATGGTGAGTGCCTGTACGTGGGTGTCGTTGGCAGGTCTGAAGAGGCACAGCTTCTCGGTCGGCGTCTAGGTGAGTTGGGCATCAAGGCCCAGCAGCTCCAGAAAGAGTCCTCCGAGGCTGCCTATTGGTTCCGTATCCCAGCTGAAAGCCAGGGTTTGCTGGACGAAGGGCAGCTGCAAAACCTTTCCAAGGAATTCAATGAGTTAAAACATAAAATAATGATGTGTGAGGGGGTTGCGCCCTCCGAATAGTTTGCATAGAATGGCGCCCGCTCCACAGCGAAGACCTGAAGAGGTTGAAGAAGTGGGGTGATGTCAAAGCAGCTAACCTCAAGATTTTAAATGAGAAAATGCTTGACAGAAGGCTGGCATAGTATAGAATGCCGGCTCGCTTAGGAGGGGTTCCCGAGCGGCCAAAGGGATCAGACTGTAAATCTGACGTCTACGACTTCGAAGGTTCGAATCCTTCCCCCTCCACCAGATTTTAGCGTGAGCTGCAAGCTCCGCGGGTATAGTTTAGTGGTAGAACCTCAGCCTTCCAAGCTGATGATGCGGGTTCGATTCCCGCTACCCGCTCCAAGTTTGCAGGTTGTGCAAAGTGTTACGCTCTTGTAGCTCAGTTGGTAGAGCACACCCTTGGTAAGGGTGAGGTCAGCGGTTCAAATCCGCTCAAGAGCTCCATATGACAAGGCAGATATGAAAATATCTGCCTTTGTTTTAATGGTCTGCGTAGTTCGCTTAATTCTACTCCTAGGGTGATTTCGATGGCTAAGGAAAAGTTCGAACGTAGTAAGCCGCACGTCAACGTCGGTACCATTGGTCACGTTGACCACGGTAAAACCACTCTGACCGCTGCGTTGACTCGCGTTTGCTCCGAGGTTTTCGGTTCGGCTGTTGTTGACTTCGACAAGATCGACAGCGCCCCGGAAGAGAAGGCTCGTGGTATCACCATCAACACTGCGCACGTAGAGTACGATTCGAACATTCGTCACTACGCGCACGTTGACTGCCCGGGTCACGCCGACTACGTCAAGAACATGATCACCGGTGCTGCCCAGATGGACGGCGCGATCCTGGTTTGCTCGGCCGCCGATGGTCCGATGCCGCAAACCCGTGAGCACATCCTGCTGTCCCGTCAGGTAGGCGTTCCGTACATCGTGGTTTTCCTGAATAAGGCTGACCTGGTAGACGACGCTGAGCTGCTGGAACTGGTTGAGATGGAAGTTCGCGACCTGCTGTCCACCTACGACTTCCCAGGCGACGACACCCCGATCATCGTTGGTTCGGCCCGTATGGCGCTGGAAGGCAAAGACGACAACGAAATGGGCACCACCGCTGTCAAGAAGCTGGTTGAGACTCTGGACAGCTACATCCCAGAGCCTGAGCGTGCCATCGACAAGCCGTTCCTGATGCCGATCGAAGACGTGTTCTCGATCTCGGGTCGCGGTACTGTTGTGACCGGTCGTGTTGAGCGTGGCGTTGTCCGCATCCAGGAAGAAGTTGAGATCGTCGGCCTGCGCGACACTCAGAAAACTACCTGCACCGGCGTTGAAATGTTCCGCAAGCTGCTCGACGAAGGTCGTGCTGGCGAGAACTGCGGCGTTCTGCTGCGCGGCACCAAGCGTGACGACGTTGAGCGTGGCCAGGTTCTGGTCAAGCCAGGTTCGGTCAAGCCGCACACCAAGTTCACCGCAGAAGTCTACGTGCTGAGCAAGGAAGAAGGCGGTCGTCACACTCCGTTCTTCAAAGGCTACCGTCCACAGTTCTACTTCCGTACCACTGACGTGACCGGTAACTGCGAACTGCCGGAAGGCGTTGAAATGGTAATGCCAGGTGACAACATTCAAATGACTGTTACCCTGATCAAGACCATCGCAATGGAAGACGGTCTGCGCTTCGCTATCCGTGAAGGCGGTCGTACCGTCGGCGCCGGCGTCGTAGCTAAAGTTATCGAGTAAACGGTTGTAATGTCTTTTTCGGGCCGGCATAATGGTCGGCCTGATTTTGTTTTAGGTCAGTAGCTCAATTGGCAGAGCGACGGTCTCCAAAACCGTAGGTTGGGGGTTCGATTCCCTCCTGACCTGCCAGATTCACTCGGTGTGTCTGGCTTTCTTTTCACAGGATCTTCACAGATGACTCCTAAAGCTGAAGCCCAAAGCTCTCGCTTTGATCTGATCAAGTGGCTTGTAGTGGTTGCCTTGGTGGTTGTTGGTGTTGTCGGCAATCATTATTTCTCCGCTTCGCCGATCCTGTACCGCGTGCTTGCTCTGCTTGCCATCGCTGCTGTTGCTGCCTATGTGGGTCTGCAAACTGCAAAAGGCAAGTCGTTCTTCGCGCTGGCAAAGGAAGCTCGTACCGAGATTCGTAAAGTCGTATGGCCAACTCGTCAGGAAACCACGCAGACTACGCTGATTGTCGTAGCTGTTGTTCTGGTTATGGCGTTGCTGCTGTGGGGGCTTGATTCCCTCCTCGGTTGGCTTGTTTCCCTGATTGTAGGCTAAGGGTGTCCCGTGGCTAAGCGTTGGTACGTTGTGCATGCTTACTCGGGTTACGAGAAGCATGTAATGCGCTCCTTGATCGAGCGTGTGAAGCTGGCTGGCATGGAAGATGGCTTCGGCGAAATTCTGGTTCCCACTGAAGAAGTGGTTGAAATGCGTAACGGCCAGAAACGCAAAAGCGAACGTAAGTTCTTCCCAGGCTATGTGCTGGTTCAAATGGATATGAACGAGGGTACTTGGCACTTGGTCAAGGATACTCCTCGGGTGATGGGTTTTATCGGTGGTACTGCCGACAAGCCTGCGCCAATCACTGACAAAGAGGCGGAAGCCATTCTGCGTCGTGTTGCCGACGGCAGCGACAAGCCTAAGCCGAAGACTCTGTTCGAGCCGGGCGAGACTGTTCGTGTCAATGACGGTCCTTTCGCTGATTTCAACGGCGTTGTTGAAGAAGTTAACTACGAAAAGAGCCGGATCCAGGTCGCGGTGCTCATTTTCGGACGCTCTACTCCGGTGGAGCTGGAGTTCAGTCAGGTCGAGAAGGTCTAACTGGGCAAGCATCCCAACCCCGCAGCCGTAGGCTGTGGGGTTTTGTCGTCACTGGGATAAACGCGCAAGTAACCGGGGAGCCTTTCGAGGCGTTCGAACCCGTAATTGGAGTGCCTCATGGCCAAGAAGATTACCGCTTACATCAAGCTGCAAGTGAAGGCCGCTCAGGCTAACCCAAGCCCACCCGTCGGCCCAGCTCTGGGTCAGCACGGCGTGAACATCATGGAGTTCTGCAAGGCTTTCAACGCCCGTACCCAGGGTCTTGAGCCAGGTCTGCCGACTCCAGTGATCATCACTGTCTACAGCGACCGTAGCTTCACTTTCGAAACCAAATCCACCCCTGCTTCGGTTCTGCTGAAGAAGGCGGCCGGTCTGACCAGCGGCTCCGCTCGTCCGAACACCGTTAAGGTTGGCACTGTTACCCGTGCTCAGCTGGAAGAGATCGCGAAAACCAAAAACGCGGATCTGACTGCAGCTGATATGGATGCAGCCGTGCGTACTATCGCCGGTTCTGCTCGTAGCATGGGCCTTAACGTGGAGGGTGTGTAATGGCTAAGCTGACCAAGCGTCAAAAGGCTATCGCCGGCAAAATCGAAGCAGGCAAGGCCTACAACATTGTAGACGCCGCCGCTCTGCTGGCCGAGCTGTCGACTGTCAAGTTCAGCGAGTCGTTCGACGTTGCTGTAAACCTGGGCGTAGACCCACGTAAATCCGACCAGGTTGTTCGTAGCGCTACCGTGCTGCCGCACGGCACCGGCAAAACCGTTCGCGTTGCTGTGTTCACCCAGGGCCCGGCTGCTGAAGCCGCTCTGGCTGCCGGCGCTGACCGCGTAGGCATGGACGATCTGGCTGCAGAAATGAAAGCCGGCGACCTGAACTACGACGTAGTGATCGCATCCCCGGATGCCATGCGCGTTGTGGGTCAGCTGGGTCAGGTTCTCGGTCCTCGCGGCCTGATGCCTAACCCTAAAGTCGGTACCGTGACTCCAGACGTCGCTGGCGCTGTCAAGAACGCCAAGGCTGGTCAGGTTCGCTACCGCACCGACAAAAACGGCATCATCCACACTTCCGTTGGCAAGATCGGCTTCGACGCCGTCAAGCTGAAGGAAAACGTTGAAGCCTTGATCGCTGACCTGAAGCGTATCAAGCCGGCTTCCTCGAAAGGCATCTACGTCAAGCGCGTTACCCTGAGCACCACCATGGGCCCAGGTCTGGTCATCGACCAAAGCTCGCTGGACGCGTAAGACAATAAGCGGCGCGAGCGATCGCGCCACTTGAAGATTGGGGTCCCTGCCTGGCGGGGGCTATCCAAGACCGTAGGCGGCGCAAGTCTTAAACCTCAAGCCTACGCAGATGGTGCTCCCGGTTCCTTACCGAATCAGACACCAAAACGACATCCGGCTTCGGCCAGATGAAACGGTAACAAGCAGGAGTTTTACCCGTGGCAATTAAACTCGAAGACAAGAAGGCCATCGTCGCTGAAGTCAACGAGGCTGCCAAAGTCGCTCTGTCCGCTGTCGTGGCTGATGCCCGTGGTGTGACTGTAGGCGCAATGACCGGACTCCGTAAAGAGGCTCGCGAAGCTGGCGTATACGTACGTGTCGTACGTAACACCCTGCTCAAGCGCGCTGTTGCCGACACTGAATTCAGTGTCCTCAACGACGTGCTCGCTGGCCCGACCCTGATCGCGTTCTCCAACGAACACCCGGGCGCTGCTGCTCGTCTGTTCAAGGAATTCGCCAAGGGTCAGGACAAGTTCGAGATCAAGGCAGCTGCGTTCGACGGCAAGTTCCTTGCCGCCAACCAGATCGACGTGCTGGCAACCCTGCCAACTCGCGACGAGGCTATCGCACAGCTGATGAGCGTTATCCAAGGTGCTACCAGCAAGCTGGCTCGTACCCTGGCAGCTCTGCGCGACCAGAAAGAAGCTGCTGCTGCCTAAGGCGGCGTAGATCCTTTCGAAATCAAACGTTTAATTTGATGGCCGCGTAGGCTGTCACCCCAATACAGGAATTCATAGTCATGTCTCTGACTAACGAACAAATCATCGAAGCAATCGGCCAGAAAACCGTTCTGGAAATCGTTGAGCTGATCAAAGCGATGGAAGAAACCTTCGGCGTTACCGCTGCTGCCGCTGTTGCCGCTGGTCCAGCTGCTGGCGCTGCTGCTGCCGTTGAAGAGCAAACCGAGTTCAACGTTGTCCTGGTTGAAGCCGGCGACAAGAAAGTGAACGTGATCAAGGCAGTTCGTGAACTGACCGGTCTGGGCCTGAAAGAAGCCAAAGAGAAAGTCGACGGCGCTCCTCAGGTTGTAGCTGAAGGCGTTTCGAAAGAAGCCGCTGAAGACGCTAAGAAGAAGCTGGAAGAAGCAGGCGCTAAAGTCGAGCTGAAGTAAGCATCGACTTTGCTCCTCCAGCCCGAGCGTCAAGCGAAAGGCTGATGGCTGGTGGCTTATGCCACCGGCCTTTTTCCGTTATTGGCAGCCGGCCAGGCCGGCGCCGATAGCGGATCCACCACCCGATGCGGTGGCGCAAACCAAGGGGTTTGCACGATTTTCTGGCTGCTCCCGCCGGGAGGGGCCAAACAAGCAGGTGACCAAGCTGGGGAACGCTGATGGCTTACTCATATACTGAGAAAAAACGTATCCGCAAGGACTTTAGCAAGTTGCCGGACGTCATGGATGTGCCGTACCTCCTGGCCATCCAGCTGGATTCGTATCGTGAATTCTTGCAAGCGGGAGCGACTAAAGATCAGTTCCGCGACGTGGGCCTGCATGCGGCCTTCAAATCCGTTTTCCCGATCATCAGCTACTCCGGCAATGCTGCGCTGGAGTACGTCGGCTATCGCTTGGGCGAGCCGGCATTTGATGTCAAAGAATGCGTATTGCGCGGTGTGACTTTCGCCGTACCTTTGCGGGTAAAAGTGCGCCTGATCATTTTCGACAAAGAATCGTCGAACAAAGCGATCAAGGACATCAAAGAGCAAGAAGTCTACATGGGTGAAATCCCCCTGATGACTGAGAACGGTACCTTCGTGATCAACGGTACCGAGCGTGTGATCGTTTCCCAGCTGCACCGTTCCCCGGGCGTGTTCTTCGACCACGACCGTGGCAAAACGCACAGCTCCGGCAAACTGCTGTATTCCGCGCGCATCATTCCTTACCGCGGTTCGTGGTTGGACTTCGAGTTCGACCCGAAAGACTGCGTATTCGTGCGTATCGACCGTCGTCGCAAGCTGCCGGCTTCCGTGCTGCTGCGCGCGCTCGGCTATACCACCGAAGAAGTGCTCGACGCGTTCTACACCACCAACGTATTCCATGTGAAGAGCGAAGGCCTGAGCCTGGAGCTGGTGCCTCAGCGCCTGCGTGGTGAAGTCGCCGTCCTCGACATCCAGGACGACAAAGGCAAGGTGATCGTAGAGCAGGGCCGTCGTATTACCGCCCGCCACATCAACCAGCTGGAAAAGGCCGGGATCAAAGAGCTGGACGTGCCGCTGGACTACGTCCTGGGCCGCACCACCGCCAAGGCCATCGTTCATCCGGCCACCGGCGAGATCCTGGCAGAGTGCAACACCGAACTGTCGACCGACCTCCTGGTGAAGATCGCCAAGGCCGGCGTCGTTCGCATCGAGACTCTGTACACCAACGACATCGACTGCGGTCCGTTCGTCTCCGACACGCTGAAGATCGACTCCACCAGCAACCAACTGGAAGCGCTGGTCGAGATCTATCGCATGATGCGTCCGGGCGAGCCGCCGACCAAAGACGCTGCCGAGACCCTGTTCAACAACCTGTTCTTCAGCCCTGAGCGCTATGACCTGTCTGCGGTCGGCCGGATGAAGTTCAACCGTCGTATCGGTCGCACCGAGATCGAAGGTTCGGGCGTGCTGTGCAAGGAAGACATCGTTGCGGTCCTGAAGACCCTGGTCGACATCCGTAACGGCAAAGGCATCGTCGACGACATCGACCACCTGGGTAACCGTCGCGTTCGCTGCGTCGGCGAAATGGCCGAGAACCAGTTCCGCGTTGGCCTGGTACGTGTTGAGCGTGCGGTCAAAGAGCGTCTGTCGATGGCCGAAAGCGAAGGCCTGATGCCGCAAGACCTGATCAACGCCAAGCCAGTGGCTGCGGCGGTGAAGGAGTTCTTCGGTTCCAGCCAGCTGTCGCAGTTCATGGACCAGAACAACCCGCTCTCCGAGATCACCCACAAGCGTCGTGTGTCCGCACTCGGCCCGGGCGGTCTGACTCGTGAGCGCGCAGGCTTCGAAGTCCGTGACGTACACCCGACTCACTACGGTCGTGTCTGCCCGATCGAAACGCCGGAAGGTCCGAACATCGGTCTGATCAACTCCCTGGCTGCTTACGCTCGCACCAACCAGTACGGCTTCCTCGAGAGCCCGTACCGTGTGGTGAAAGAGGGTGTGGTCACCGACGACATCGTGTTCCTGTCCGCCATCGAAGAAGCCGATCACGTGATCGCGCAGGCTTCGGCGACCATGAACGAGCAGAAAGTCCTGATCGACGAACTGGTGGCCGTACGTCACCTGAACGAATTCACCGTCAAGGCGCCGGAAGACGTCACCTTGATGGACGTTTCGCCGAAGCAGGTAGTTTCGGTCGCGGCGTCGCTGATTCCGTTCCTCGAGCACGACGACGCCAACCGTGCGTTGATGGGTTCCAACATGCAGCGTCAGGCTGTACCGACCCTGCGTGCCGACAAGCCGCTGGTGGGTACCGGCATGGAGCGCAACGTTGCCCGTGACTCCGGCGTTTGCGTCGTGGCCCGCCGCGGCGGCGTGATCGACTCCGTCGATGCCAGCCGTATCGTGGTTCGCGTTGCCGATGACGAAGTCGAAACCGGTGAAGCCGGTGTCGACATCTACAACCTGACCAAGTACACCCGCTCCAACCAGAACACCTGCATCAACCAGCGTCCGCTGGTGAGCAAGGGTGACAAGGTTCAGCGTGGCGACATCATGGCCGACGGCCCGTCCACCGACATGGGTGAACTGGCGCTGGGTCAGAACATGCGCATCGCGTTCATGGCGTGGAACGGCTTCAACTTCGAAGACTCCATCTGCCTGTCCGAGCGTGTGGTTCAGGAAGACCGCTTCACCACGATCCACATCCAGGAACTGACCTGCGTGGCTCGTGACACCAAGCTTGGCCCAGAGGAAATCACTGCGGACATCCCGAACGTGGGTGAAGCCGCACTGAACAAGCTGGACGAAGCCGGTATCGTCTATGTCGGCGCCGAAGTCGGCCCTGGCGACATCCTGGTCGGCAAGGTCACTCCGAAAGGCGAGACCCAGCTGACTCCGGAAGAGAAACTGCTGCGCGCGATCTTCGGTGAGAAGGCCAGCGACGTTAAGGACACCTCCCTGCGCGTGCCGACCGGCACCAAGGGTACCGTCATCGACGTTCAGGTCTTCACCCGTGATGGCGTCGAGCGTGACAGCCGTGCCCTGTCGATCGAGAAGAGCCAGCTCGACGAGATCCGCAAGGATCTGAACGAAGAGTTCCGCATCGTCGAAGGCGCGACCTTCGAGCGTCTGCGTGCCGCTCTGGTCGGTCACAAGGTCGAAGGCGGTGCCGGTCTGAAGAAAGGCCAGGACATCACCGACGAAGTGCTGGACGGTCTTGAGCATGGCCAGTGGTTCAAGCTGCGCATGGCTGAAGACGCTCTGAACGAGCAGCTCGAGAAGGCCCAGGCCTACATCGTCGACCGTCGCCGTCTGCTGGACGACAAGTTCGAAGACAAGAAGCGCAAGCTGCAACAGGGCGACGACCTGGCGCCGGGCGTGCTGAAGATCGTCAAGGTGTACCTGGCTATCCGCCGTCGCATCCAGCCGGGCGACAAGATGGCCGGCCGTCACGGTAACAAGGGTGTGGTCTCCGTGATCATGCCGGTTGAAGACATGCCGCACGATGCCAACGGCACCCCGGTCGACGTCGTCCTCAACCCGTTGGGCGTACCTTCGCGTATGAACGTCGGTCAGATCCTCGAAACCCACCTGGGCCTCGCGGCCAAGGGCCTGGGCGAGAAGATCAACCGGATGGTCGAAGAGCAGCGCAAGGTCGCTGAGCTGCGTACCTTCCTGGACGAGATCTACAACCAGATCGGCGGTCGCAACGAAGACCTCGACAGCTTCTCCGATCAGGAGATCCTGGATCTGGCGAAGAACCTGCGTGGCGGCGTACCAATGGCCACCCCGGTGTTCGACGGTGCCAAGGAACGCGAGATCAAGGCCATGCTGAAACTGGCGGACCTGCCAGAAAGCGGCCAGATGCAGCTGACCGACGGGCGTACCGGCAACAAGTTCGAGCGCCCGGTCACCGTTGGCTACATGTACATGCTGAAACTGAACCACTTGGTAGACGACAAGATGCACGCGCGTTCTACCGGTTCGTACAGCCTGGTTACTCAGCAGCCGCTGGGTGGTAAGGCGCAGTTCGGTGGTCAGCGTTTCGGGGAGATGGAGGTCTGGGCACTGGAAGCTTACGGTGCTGCCTACACCCTGCAAGAAATGCTCACAGTGAAGTCGGACGATGTGAACGGCCGGACCAAGATGTACAAGAACATCGTGGACGGCGATCACCGTATGGAGCCGGGCATGCCCGAGTCCTTCAACGTGTTGATCAAGGAAATTCGTTCCCTCGGCATCGATATCGATCTGGAAACCGAATAACACGTGACGCGATCGAGAGCGGGGCAGGATTGCCCGCTCTCTGCTCCGCCAGGAGGAAAGGCCTTGAAAGACCTACTGAATTTGCTGAAAAACCAGGGTCAAGTCGAAGAGTTCGACGCCATCCGCATCGGATTGGCCTCGCCTGAGATGATCCGTTCGTGGTCGTTCGGTGAAGTTAAAAAGCCGGAAACCATCAACTACCGTACGTTCAAGCCTGAGCGTGACGGCCTGTTCTGCGCCAAGATCTTTGGCCCGGTAAAGGATTACGAGTGCCTGTGCGGTAAGTACAAGCGCTTGAAGCATCGTGGTGTGATCTGCGAGAAGTGCGGCGTTGAAGTCGCGCTGGCCAAGGTTCGTCGTGAGCGCATGGCGCACATCGAACTGGCTTCGCCGGTTGCCCACATCTGGTTCCTGAAGTCGCTGCCGTCCCGTATCGGCCTGCTGATGGACATGACCCTGCGTGATATCGAGCGCGTTCTCTACTTCGAGAGCTATGTCGTCATCGACCCGGGCATGACCACCCTTGAAAAGGGTCAGCTGCTGAACGACGAGCAGTATTTCGAAGCGCTGGAAGAGTTCGGTGACGATTTCGACGCCCGCATGGGTGCCGAAGCCGTCCGCGAGCTGCTGCACGCTATCGACCTGGAACACGAGATTGGCCGTCTGCGCGAAGAGATTCCGCAAACCAACTCCGAAACCAAGATCAAGAAGCTGTCCAAGCGCCTGAAGCTGATGGAAGCCTTCCAGGGCTCCGGCAACCTGCCTGAGTGGATGGTGCTGACCGTTCTGCCGGTTCTGCCGCCGGACCTGCGTCCGCTGGTTCCGCTGGACGGCGGTCGCTTCGCGACTTCCGACCTCAACGATCTGTATCGTCGGGTGATCAACCGTAACAACCGTCTGAAGCGCCTGCTCGACCTGTCCGCTCCGGACATCATCGTGCGCAACGAAAAGCGCATGCTGCAGGAAGCTGTCGATGCACTGCTCGACAACGGCCGTCGCGGTCGCGCCATCACCGGCTCGAACAAGCGTCCTCTGAAATCCCTGGCCGACATGATCAAGGGTAAGCAAGGTCGTTTCCGTCAGAACTTGCTCGGTAAGCGCGTTGACTACTCGGGCCGTTCGGTGATCACCGTAGGTCCGACCCTGCGCCTGCACCAGTGCGGTCTGCCGAAGAAGATGGCTCTGGAGCTGTTCAAACCGTTCATTTTCGGCAAGCTGGAAATGCGCGGTCTGGCGACCACCATCAAAGCCGCCAAGAAAATGGTCGAGCGCGAGCTGCCGGAGGTTTGGGACGTTCTCGCTGAAGTGATCCGCGAACACCCGGTCCTGCTCAACCGTGCACCGACCCTTCACCGTCTGGGCATCCAGGCGTTTGAACCGGTACTGATCGAAGGTAAGGCCATCCAGCTGCACCCTCTGGTCTGCGCCGCGTACAACGCCGACTTCGACGGTGACCAAATGGCCGTGCACGTGCCGCTGACGCTGGAAGCCCAGCTGGAAGCGCGCGCGCTGATGATGTCGACCAACAACATCCTGTCGCCAGCCAACGGTGAGCCGATCATCGTTCCGTCGCAGGACGTGGTACTGGGTCTGTACTACATGACCCGTGAAGCGATCAACGCCAAGGGCGAAGGTCGTGTGTTCGCGGATCTGCAGGAAGTCGACCGCGTGTTCCGCGCCGGCGAAGCCGCGCTGCACGCCAAGATCAAGGTTCGTATCAACGAAACCGTGAACGACCGTGACGGCAACAGCGTGAACAACACCCGTATCGTCGACACCACCGTCGGCCGTGCGCTGCTGTTCCAGGTTGTGCCGAAAGGCCTGTCGTTCGACGTCGTCAACCTGCCGATGAAGAAGAAGGCGATCTCCAAGCTGATCAACCAGTGCTATCGCGTTGTGGGTCTGAAAGAGACCGTGATCTTCGCCGACCAGTTGATGTACACCGGTTTTGCCTACTCGACCATTTCCGGCGTTTCCATCGGCGTTAACGACTTCGTTATCCCGGATGAGAAAGCGCGCATCATCGGTGCCGCCACCGACGAAGTGAAAGAGATCGAGAGCCAGTACGCCTCCGGCCTGGTGACCCAGGGCGAGAAGTACAACAAAGTGATCGACCTTTGGTCGAAAGCGAACGACGAAGTCTCCAAGGCGATGATGGCCAACCTCTCGAAAGAGAAAGTCATCGACCGTCACGGCGACGAAGTCGAGCAGGAATCGTTCAACTCGATGTACATGATGGCCGACTCGGGTGCGCGGGGTTCCGCAGCACAGATTCGTCAGCTCGCCGGTATGCGTGGCCTGATGGCCAAGCCGGACGGCTCCATCATCGAGACGCCGATCACCGCGAACTTCCGTGAAGGTTTGAGCGTACTCCAGTACTTCATCTCGACCCACGGTGCTCGTAAAGGTCTGGCGGATACCGCGTTGAAGACAGCGAACTCCGGTTACCTGACCCGTCGTCTGGTTGACGTGGCACAGGATCTGGTCGTGACCGAGATCGACTGCGGCACCGAACACGGTCTGCTGATGACGCCGCACATTGAAGGCGGCGACGTTGTTGAACCGTTGGGTGAGCGCGTACTGGGTCGTGTGGTTGCCCGTGACGTGTTCAAGCCGGGCACCGAGGACGTCATCGTTCCTGCCGGCACCCTGGTCGACGAGAAGTGGGTCGAGTTCATCGAGCTGAACAGCATCGACGAAGTGGTCGTGCGTTCGCCGATCAGCTGCGAAACCCGTTACGGCATCTGCGCCAAGTGCTACGGCCGCGATCTGGCCCGTGGTCACCAGGTGAACATCGGTGAAGCGGTCGGCGTCATCGCTGCCCAGTCCATCGGTGAGCCGGGTACCCAGCTGACGATGCGTACGTTCCACATCGGTGGTGCGGCAAGCCGTACTTCCGCTGCCGACAGCGTTCAGGTGAAGAACGGCGGTACCGTCCGTCTGCACAACCTGAAGCACGTTGAGCGTGTGGACGGCAACCTGGTTGCCGTGTCCCGTTCCGGTGAGCTGGCGATCGCCGACGACTTCGGTCGTGAGCGCGAGCGCTACAAGCTGCCGTACGGTGCCGTGCTCTCGGTCAAGGAAGGTGACAAGGTCGACGCTGGCGCCATCGTGGCGAAGTGGGATCCGCACACGCACCCGATCGTTACTGAAATGAAAGGTAACGTGACCTACGTGGGCATGGAAGAAGGCATCACGATTAAGCGTCAGACCGACGAATTGACCGGTATGACCAACATCGAAGTGCTCGACGTCAAAGACCGTCCGGCTGCCGGCAAGGACATCCGTCCTGCGGTGAAGATGGTCGACGACAACGGCAAGGATCTGTTGCTGCCAGGCACTGACGTTATCGCTCAG
The DNA here is from genome assembly GCF_002113595.1 of Pseudomonas sp. B3(2017). NCBI lineage: Bacteria > Pseudomonadati > Pseudomonadota > Gammaproteobacteria > Pseudomonadales > Pseudomonadaceae > Pseudomonas > Pseudomonas sp. B3(2017). The sequence continues at coordinate 26,840 of NZ_NEIU01000032.1, read as the reverse complement.
TACTTCCTGCCGGCGAACGCCCTGGTCGGTGTTGCGGACGGTGCGAAGATCGCGATCGGTGACGTTATCGCGCGTATCCCGCAAGAGACTTCGAAGACCCGTGACATCACCGGTGGTCTGCCGCGTGTTGCCGACCTGTTCGAAGCCCGTCGTCCGAAAGAGGCGTCGATCCTGGCAGAAGTCAGCGGCACCATCGCGTTCGGTAAGGAGACCAAGGGCAAGCGCCGTCTGGTCATCACCCCGAACGACGGCAGCGATCCGTACGAGGAGCTGATTCCGAAGTGGCGTCACCTGAACGTGTTCGAAGGCGAACAGGTGAACCGCGGCGAAGTTATCTCCGACGGTCCGAGCGATCCGCACGACATCCTGCGTCTGCTGGGTGTGAGCGCGCTGGCCAAGTACATCGTCAACGAGATCCAGGACGTTTACCGTCTGCAAGGCGTGAAGATCAACGACAAGCACATCGAGACCATCCTGCGTCAGATGCTGCGCAAGGTTGAGATCTCCGAGTCGGGCGATTCCAGCTTCATCAAGGGCGACCAGATGGAACTGACCCAGGTGCTGGTGGAGAACGAGCGTCTGAACGCGGAAGACAAGTTCGTCTCCAAGTTCACCCGTGTTCTGCTGGGTATCACCAAGGCGTCGTTGTCGACCGAATCGTTCATCTCGGCGGCTTCCTTCCAGGAAACCACCCGGGTGCTGACCGAAGCGGCCGTCACCGGCAAGCGCGATTACCTGCGCGGCCTGAAAGAAAACGTGGTCGTGGGTCGTTTGATCCCGGCCGGTACCGGTCTGGCCTACCACAGCGAGCGCAAGCGTCGCCGTGATGCGGACAAACCGTTGCGCGTAAGCGCCAGTGAAGTGGAAGCTGCACTGACCGAAGCGCTGAACTCGAGCGGTAACTGAGTTCTGCGGTAAATGAGCGTAAGGCCCTGACCGCTCCGTTCATCGAATCGAGACATTTTGTCGAGTTTCGGTGGGCGGGGAGGCCGGGGCCTTGCCTTGACTGGGGACAAGATCCTCTTTAGACTCTTGATCCCCTAAATTTGGCGGGAATCCGTTCCCGCCATTTTGCTTTTCTTGCAAGACAATAGCGTCGCAAGACAACAGTGGAGCTAGTAGATGGCAACTATCAACCAGCTGGTACGTCAGCCGCGTAAGCGTATCGTCGAGAAATCCGACGTGCCTGCGCTGCAGAACTGCCCGCAACGTCGTGGCGTGTGCACCCGCGTGTACACCACTACGCCGAAAAAACCTAACTCGGCACTGCGTAAAGTATGCCGTGTGCGTCTGACCAACGGTTTCGAGGTTTCCTCGTACATCGGCGGTGAAGGCCACAACCTGCAAGAACACAGCGTGGTTCTGATCCGTGGCGGTCGTGTAAAAGACTTGCCAGGTGTTCGCTACCACACCGTTCGCGGCTCCTTGGATACTTCCGGCGTTAAAGGCCGTAACCAAGGTCGTTCGAAGTACGGTACCAAGCGTCCGAAGTAATCGGCCGCTTTGCAGTTATTCATTTTATTGAGTCGATAAGAGTAAGGTCGGGCACGCATCCGAAGGATCTGTCCCGAGCTAACCTGAAGACCGTTTGAGGGCTTATCAATGCCAAGACGTCGCGTAGCAGCCAAGCGTGAGATTCTGGACGATCCGAAATACGGAAGCCAAATCCTCGCCAAATTCATGAACCACGTTATGGAAAGCGGCAAGAAAGCCGTTGCCGAGCGTATCGTTTATGGTGCCCTGGAAACCGTTGCGGCCCGTAAGGCTGGCACCGATCCCCTGGAACTCTTCGAAAAAGCACTCGACGCCATCGCTCCGCTGGTCGAAGTGAAGTCGCGCCGCGTTGGTGGTGCTACTTACCAGGTTCCGGTCGAGGTTCGTCCTTCCCGTCGTAACGCTCTGGCAATGCGCTGGTTGGTAGACTTCGCCCGCAAGCGTGGCGAGAAGTCCATGGCCCTGCGTTTGGCTGGCGAGCTGCTGGATGCTGCTGAAGGTAAAGGTGCAGCAGTTAAGAAGCGTGAAGACGTGCACCGTATGGCCGAAGCCAACAAGGCTTTCTCGCACTACCGCTTCTAATATCAGCATCATTCATTTTGCGAGGGCTTTATGGCTCGTACTACAGCAATCAACCGCTACCGTAACATTGGTATTTGCGCCCACGTTGACGCGGGCAAGACTACCACTACCGAGCGGATCCTGTTCTACACAGGTCTGAGCCACAAGATGGGCGAGGTGCACGACGGCGCCGCGACCACCGACTGGATGGTGCAGGAGCAGGAGCGGGGTATCACCATTACCTCCGCTGCCGTTACCACTTTCTGGAAAGGTTCCCGTGGTCAGTACGACAACTACCGCGTAAACGTCATCGATACCCCCGGCCACGTAGACTTCACCATTGAAGTAGAACGTTCGCTGCGCGTACTCGACGGCGCGGTCGTTGTTTTCTGCGGCACCTCCGGTGTTGAACCTCAGTCCGAAACCGTATGGCGTCAAGCCAACAAGTACGGCGTTCCACGTGTTGTTTACGTGAACAAGATGGACCGTGCCGGCGCGAACTTCCTGCGCGTTGTCGGCCAGATCAAGAACCGTCTGGGCCACACCCCGGTTCCGGTTCAGCTGGCCATCGGTGCAGAAGATAACTTCCAGGGTCAGGTCGACCTGATCAAGATGAAGGCTATCTACTGGAACGAAGACGACAAAGGCACCACCTATCGCGAGGAAGAGATTCCTGCCGATATGGTTGAGCTGGCCAACGAATGGCGCAACAACATGGTCGAGGCTGCGGCCGAAGCCAACGAAGAGCTGATGAACAAGTACCTTGAAGAAGGTGACCTGTCCGTCGAAGAGATCAAGGCTGGTCTGCGCGCCCGTACCCTGGCGAGCGAGATCGTTCCTGCGGTCTGCGGTTCTTCGTTCAAGAACAAGGGCGTTCCCCTGGTTCTCGACGCCGTTATCGACTTCCTGCCTGCTCCGACCGAGATTCCTGCAATCCAGGGCATCCACCCGGACAACGTCGAAGACGAAAACGCTCCGAAGATCGAGCGTCACGCCGACGACGCCGAGCCGTTCTCGGCCCTGGCGTTCAAGATTGCCACCGACCCGTTCGTGGGCACTCTGACCTTCGTCCGCGTCTACTCGGGCTTCCTGACCTCCGGTGACTCCGTCATCAACTCGGTCAAGGGCAAGAAAGAGCGCGTTGGTCGTATGGTGCAGATGCACGCCAACCAGCGTGAAGAGATCAAGGAAGTGCGCGCAGGCGACATCGCCGCTCTGATCGGCATGAAGGACGTCACCACCGGTGACACCCTGTGCGATCTCGAGAAGCAAGTGATCCTTGAGCGTATGGATTTCCCTGAGCCTGTGATTTCGGTGGCTGTAGAGCCGAAAACCAAGCAGGACCAGGAAAAGATGGGCATCGCACTGGGCAAGCTGGCTCAGGAAGACCCGTCGTTCCGCGTCAAGACCGACGAAGAGACTGGCCAGACCATCATCTCCGGTATGGGTGAGCTGCACCTGGACATCCTCGTTGACCGCATGAAGCGCGAGTTCAACGTCGAGGCCAACATCGGCAAGCCGCAGGTTTCGTACCGCGAGAAGATCAGCAAGAGCAACGTTGAGATCGAAGGCAAGTTCGTTCGTCAGTCCGGCGGTCGCGGTCAATTCGGTCACTGCTGGATCCGTTTCTCGGAGCCAGACGTTGACGAGAAGGGCAACATCACCGAAGGCCTGGTCTTCACCAACGAAGTTGTGGGTGGTGTGGTTCCGAAGGAATACATCCCGGCTATCCAGAAGGGTATCGAAGAGCAGATGAAGAACGGCGTCGTTGCCGGCTATCCGCTGATCGGCCTGAAGGCTACCGTGTTCGATGGTTCCTACCACGACGTCGACTCCAACGAGATGGCGTTCAAGGTGGCGGCCTCCATGGCGACCAAGCAGCTGGCCCAGAAGGGCGGCGGTGTTGTGCTTGAGCCGATCATGAAGGTTGAAGTAGTAACCCCAGAAGACTACATGGGTGACGTGATGGGTGACCTGAACCGTCGTCGTGGTCTGATTCAGGGTATGGAAGACTCGGTGTCCGGTAAGGTAATCCGTGCTGAAGTTCCACTGGGTGAGATGTTCGGTTATGCGACCGACGTCCGTTCCATGTCTCAGGGTCGCGCGAGCTACTCCATGGAATTCTCCAAATACTCCGAAGCTCCGTCGAACATCGTCGAAGCTCTCGTTAAAAAACAAGGCTGATTCAGCCCTTTAGGCTAGGAGTTTATTGTCGTGGCTAAAGAAAAATTTGAACGTAGCAAACCGCACGTCAACGTTGGCACCATCGGTCACGTTGACCACGGTAAAACCACTCTGACCGCTGCTCTGACCCGTGTTTGCTCCGAGGTTTTCGGTTCGGCCGTTGTTGACTTCGACAAGATCGACAGCGCCCCGGAAGAGAAGGCTCGTGGTATCACCATCAACACCGCTCACGTAGAGTACGATTCGAACATTCGTCACTACGCGCACGTTGACTGCCCAGGTCACGCCGACTACGTCAAGAACATGATCACCGGTGCTGCCCAGATGGACGGCGCGATCCTGGTTTGCTCGGCCGCCGATGGTCCGATGCCGCAAACCCGTGAGCACATCCTGCTGTCCCGTCAGGTAGGTGTTCCGTACATCGTGGTTTTCCTGAACAAGGCTGACCTGGTAGACGACGCTGAGCTGCTGGAACTGGTTGAGATGGAAGTTCGCGACCTGCTGTCCACCTACGACTTCCCAGGCGACGACACCCCGATCATCGTTGGTTCGGCCCGTATGGCGCTGGAAGGCAAAGACGACAACGAAATGGGCACCACCGCTGTCAAGAAGCTGGTTGAGACTCTGGACAGCTACATCCCAGAGCCTGAGCGTGCCATCGACAAGCCGTTCCTGATGCCGATCGAAGACGTGTTCTCGATCTCGGGTCGCGGTACTGTTGTGACCGGTCGTGTTGAGCGTGGCGTTGTCCGCATCCAGGAAGAAGTTGAGATCGTCGGCCTGCGCGACACTCAGAAAACTACCTGCACCGGCGTTGAAATGTTCCGCAAGCTGCTCGACGAAGGTCGTGCTGGCGAGAACTGCGGCGTTCTGCTGCGTGGCACCAAGCGTGACGACGTTGAGCGTGGCCAGGTTCTGGTCAAGCCAGGTTCGGTCAAGCCGCACACCAAGTTCACCGCAGAAGTCTACGTGCTGAGCAAGGAAGAAGGCGGTCGTCACACTCCGTTCTTCAAAGGCTACCGTCCACAGTTCTACTTCCGTACCACTGACGTGACCGGTAACTGCGAACTGCCGGAAGGCGTTGAAATGGTAATGCCAGGTGACAACATTCAGATGACTGTTACCCTGATCAAGACCATCGCAATGGAAGACGGTCTGCGCTTCGCTATCCGTGAAGGCGGTCGTACCGTCGGCGCCGGCGTCGTAGCCAAAGTCATCGAGTAAGTCTCTTTTAGAGTCAGCTTGATGAAATGAAAAAGCCTCCGCTCAGCGGGGGCTTTTTTATTGGGTTGACACCTATATGGGGCGTCTATAGAATTGCGCCTCCTTTTAACGGGCGTATTGCGCCCGGTGGGAATAGCAGCCGGAGTCTGAAATCCAATGCAAAATCAGCAAATCCGTATCAGGTTGAAGGCTTTTGACCATCGCCTGATCGACCAATCAACCCAGGAAATCGTGGAAACCGCGAAACGTACTGGTGCTCAAGTGCGTGGTCCTATTCCACTGCCTACCCGTAAAGAGCGGTTTACCGTTCTGGTTTCCCCGCACGTCAACAAAGACGCGCGTGACCAGTACGAAATCCGCACTCACAAGCGTGTACTGGACATCGTCCAGCCAACGGATAAAACCGTTGACGCGCTTATGAAGCTGGATCTTGCGGCCGGTGTGGAAGTGCAGATCAGCCTCGGCTAAGACTTGGTCTTGGTCGTGTAACGCTCTGAAATGGGCGGCCATAGCGGGTGAAAGCCCCGTACACTCATGAGGTTTACAACATGACTATTGGTGTAGTCGGTCGTAAATGCGGTATGACCCGTATTTTCACCGAAGAAGGTGTCTCCATTCCGGTCACGGTCATCGAGATCGAGCCGAATCGCGTCACCCAGTTCAAAACTGAAGAGACCGATGGCTATCGTGCAGTGCAAGTCACTGTCGGCGAGCGTCGTGCTTCGCGCGTAACAGCTGCTCAGGCAGGCCACTTCGCCAAGGCGAACGTTGCTGCCGGTCGTACCGTCCTGGAATTCCGTCTTGAAGAAGGCGAATACAAGGCCGGCGACCTGATCAACGCTGAAATCTTCGCCGCTGGTCAACTGGTCGACGTGACCGGTCAGTCCAAGGGTAAAGGCTTCCAGGGTACGATCAAGCGCTGGAATTTCCGCGGGCAAGATAACACCCACGGTAACTCCGTATCCCACCGCGTCCCAGGCTCTATCGGCCAGTGCCAGACTCCTGGTCGTGTATTCAAGGGCAAGAAAATGTCCGGTCATATGGGCGCTGAGCGCGTGACCGTACAGTCCCTCGAAGTAGTGCGCGTGGACGCTGAACGCAATCTGTTGTTGGTCAAGGGCGCTGTTCCTGGCGCTACTGGCGGCAACGTGGTTGTACGTCCAGCAGCCAAGGCTCGCGGTTAAGGGGAAGCTGACATGCAATTAAATGTAAATGACGCTCAAGCGATCGAAGTTTCCGAACTGACATTTGGCGGCGAGTTCAACGAGACGCTGGTTCACCAAGCAGTCGTGGCCTACATGGCTGGCGGCCGTCAAGGTAGCAAGCAGCAGAAGACCCGTTCCGACGTTTCCGGTGGCGGCAAGCGCCCATGGCGTCAGAAAGGTACTGGCCGTGCTCGTGCCGGTACTATCCGTAGCCCAATCTGGCGCGGCGGCGGCACCACCTTCGCAGCTCGTCCACAAGATCACTCCCAGAAGCTGAACAAGAAGATGTATCGCGCAGCAATGCGTTCCATTCTTGCTGAGCTGGTGCGTACTGATCGTCTGGTCGTGGTTCAGGATTTCGCTGTTGAAACTCCGAAAACCAAAGATCTGCTGGGTAAGCTGAACAACATGAGCCTGACCGACGTTCTGATCGTGTCGGACGCTGTTGACCAGAACCTGTACCTGGCTGCTCGCAACCTGCCGCACGTAGATGTACGTGACGTGCAAGGTTCCGATCCAGTTAGTCTGATCGCATACGACAAGGTGTTGATCACCGTGTCGGCCGTGAAGAAATTCGAGGAGCTGCTGGGATGAACCAGGAACGCGTATTTAAAGTTCTGCTTGGCCCGCACGTTTCCGAGAAGGCTACGGTTCTGGCAGACAAGAAAGGCCAGTTCGTTTTCAAGGTTGCCACTGACGCAACCAAGCTGGAAATCAAGAAGGCCGTCGAAAGCCTGTTCAGCGTGAAAGTAGAACGCGTGACTACCCTGAACGTTCTGGGTAAGAGCAAGCGTACCGCTCGCGGTCTGGGCAAGCGTAATGACTGGAAGAAGGCAGTTATCTCCCTTCAGCCAGGCCAAGATCTCGATTTCAGCAGCAGTGCTGAGTAAGGAAGGGGTGCATCATGGCAATCGTTAAATGCAAACCGACTTCCCCTGGCCGCCGTTTTGTGGTCAAGGTGGTCAACCAGGAGCTGCACAAAGGCGCTCCTCACGCACCGCTGCTCGAGAAAAAATCGAAGTCTGGTGGTCGTAACAACAATGGCCGCATCACCACTCGTCACGTTGGTGGTGGTCATAAGCAGCATTACCGTCTGGTCGACTTCCGTCGCAACGACAAAGATGGCATCGCTGCCACTGTCGAGCGTATCGAATACGATCCAAACCGTACCGCTCACATCGCCCTGCTGCTGTACGCAGATGGCGAGCGTCGCTACATCATCGCCCCTAAAGGCGTGAGCGCTGGCGACCAGCTGATCGCAGGTGCCCTGGCACCGATCAAGCCGGGCAACGCTCTGCAGCTGCGCAACATTCCAGTTGGTAGCACCGTACACGGCATCGAACTGAAGCCAGGTAAAGGCGCACAGATCGCACGTTCCGCTGGTGCTTCGGCTCAGCTGGTCGCTCGTGAAGGCGTTTATGTAACCCTGCGTCTGCGTTCCGGTGAAATGCGTAAAGTCCTGGCTGAATGCCGTGCGACCCTGGGCGAAGTCTCGAACTCCGAGCACAGCCTGCGTTCGCTGGGTAAAGCCGGTGCCAAACGCTGGCGTGGCGTTCGCCCAACCGTTCGTGGTGTTGCCATGAACCCGGTTGACCACCCACATGGTGGTGGTGAAGGTCGTACCTCTGGTGGTCGTCATCCGGTATCGCCATGGGGCTTCCCGACTAAGGGCGCGAAGACTCGTGGTAATAAGCGTACCGACAAAATGATCGTCCGTCGTCGCAAGTAAATAGAGGGATACGACAGTGCCACGTTCTCTGAAAAAAGGTCCATTTATTGATCTTCACCTACTGAAGAAGATCGAAGTGGCGGCGGAAAAGAACGATCGCAAACCAGTTAAGACCTGGTCGCGTCGTTCGATGATCCTGCCACAAATGGTCGGTCTGACCATCGCAGTACACAACGGTCGTCAGCACGTCCCAGTTCTCGTCAACGAAGACATGGTCGGCCACAAACTGGGCGAGTTCGCCGGTACCCGCAACTATCGCGGGCACGTGGCAGACAAGAAAGCCAAGCGTTAAGGGGTAAGGAAATGGAAGTAGCCGCTAAGTTGTCGGGCGCTCGAATCTCCGCCCAGAAAGCCCGCTTGGTCGCCGACCAGATCCGCGGGAAGAAGGTGGGCGATGCGCTCAACCTGCTGGCTTTCAGCAGTAAGAAAGCCGCCGAGATCATGAAGAAAGTGCTGGAGTCGGCCGTAGCCAACGCCGAGCATAACGAAGGCGCAGACGTTGATGACCTGAAGGTCAGCACCGTGTTCGTCAACGAAGGGCGTTCGCTGAAGCGCATCATGCCGCGTGCCAAAGGCCGTGCTGATCGCATCGTCAAGCGGTCTTGCCATATCACTGTCAAGGTTGCTGACAAGTAACGGAGTCGAAGAGATGGGTCAGAAAGTACATCCCATTGGCATTCGCCTGGGAATCGTCAAGGAGCACACCTCCGTCTGGTACGCAGACGGTCGGACTTATGCGGACTACCTGTTCGCTGATCTGAAGGTGCGTGAGTACCTCCAAGACAAACTAAAAAGCGCGTCCGTAAGCCGTATCGATATTCATCGTCCGGCTCAAACTGCACGCATCACCATCCACACCGCTCGTCCAGGTATCGTTATCGGGAAGAAAGGTGAAGATGTTGAAAAACTGCGTCAGGACCTGACCAAGCAAATGGGTGTGCCTGTGCACATCAATATCGAAGAGATCCGCAAGCCGGAGCTCGACGGTATGCTGGTTGCCCAGAGCGTAGCTCAGCAGCTGGAGCGTCGTGTGATGTTCCGTCGCGCCATGAAGCGCGCCGTACAGAACGCCATGCGCATTGGTGCCAAAGGCATCAAAATCCAAGTGAGCGGTCGTCTCGGCGGTGCTGAAATCGCACGTACTGAATGGTATCGCGAAGGTCGTGTGCCTCTGCACACCCTGCGTGCCGACATCGACTATGCCAACTACGAAGCTCACACCACCTACGGTGTGATCGGTGTAAAGGTTTGGATCTTCAAAGGCGAAGTGATTGGTGGTCGCCAGGAAGAGCTGAAGCCGCAAGCACCAGCGCCTCGTAAAAAAGCTGCTAAGTAAGGGGTACGCCAAATGTTGCAACCAAAGCGTACGAAGTTCCGCAAGCAAATGACCGGCCACAACCGTGGTCTGGCACTGCGCGGTAGCAAAGTCAGCTTCGGCGAGTTCGCGCTGAAGTCTGTTGCTCGTGGTCGTCTCACCGCTCGTCAGATCGAGTCGGCACGTCGTGCCCTGACCCGTCACGTAAAACGTGGCGGCAAGATCTGGATCCGTGTATTCCCGGACAAGCCTATCTCCAAAAAACCACTCGAAGTTCGGATGGGTAAAGGTAAGGGTAACGTCGAATACTGGGTTGCCCAGATTCAGCCAGGCAAAGTCCTGTATGAAATCGAGGGTGTTTCTGAAGAGCTGGCGCGTGAGGCTTTCGCCCTGGCTGCTGCAAAGCTGCCGCTCGCCACCTCCTTTGTTAAACGGACGGTGATGTGATGAAAGCGAATGAACTTCGTGAAAAATCCGCACAGCAGCTGAACGAGCAACTGCTCGGCCTGCTGCGCGACCAGTTCAATCTGCGCATGCAGAAGGCAACTGGCCAGTTGGGGCAGTCTCATCTGCTCTCGCAAGTTAAGCGTGACATCGCTCGCGTGAAAACTGTGCTCAACCAGCAGGCAGGTAAGTGATCATGGCTGAAGCCGAAAAAACTGTCCGTACGCTGACTGGCCGTGTTGTCAGCGACAAGATGGACAAAACCATCACCGTTCTGATCGAGCGTCGCGTTAAGCACCCGATCTACGGTAAATACGTTAAGCGTTCGACTAAGCTGCACGCGCACGACGAAACCAATCAGTGCCACATCGGCGACAAAGTCACTATTCGTGAAACTCGTCCGATGGCCAAGACCAAGTCTTGGGCGCTGGTTGATGTTCTCGAACGCGCTGTGGAAGTCTAAGGGCTAGGGGTCGGAGAAATTATATGATTCAGACTCAATCCATGCTCGATGTGGCCGATAACAGCGGCGCTCGCCGCGTTATGTGCATCAAGGTGCTGGGTGGCTCCCATCGTCGTTACGCTGCCATTGGCGACATCATCAAGGTTACCGTGAAGGAAGCGATTCCTCGCGGTAAAGTGAAAAAAGGCCAGGTAATGACTGCTGTCGTAGTCCGTACCCGTCACGGCGTACGTCGTGCTGATGGCTCCATTATCCGCTTTGATGGCAACGCTGCTGTTCTGCTGAACAACAAGCAAGAGCCGATCGGCACCCGTATCTTTGGGCCAGTGACCCGTGAACTTCGTACCGAGAAGTTCATGAAGATCGTCTCGCTCGCCCCAGAAGTGCTGTAAGGAGATCCGACATGCAAAAGATTCGTCGTGACGACGAGATCATCGTGATCGCCGGCAAAGACAAAGGTAAGCGCGGTAAGGTGCTGAAGGTTCTCGCTGACAACCGTCTGGTTGTCGGTGGTCTGAACCTGGTCAAGCGTCATACCAAGCCTAACCCGATGTCGGGCGTACAGGGCGGTATCGTCGAGAAAGAAGCGCCACTGCACGCTTCCAACGTCGCCATCTTCAACGGCGAAACCAACAAGGCTGACCGCGTTGGTTTCAAAGTAGAAGACGGTAAGAAAATTCGTGTCTTCAAGTCGACCCAAAAAGCGGTTGATGCTTGAACACTGCTAGGTAGAAGACCATGGCACGACTCCAAGAGATTTACCGGAAGGAAATCGCACCGAAACTTAAGGAAGAACTTAAGCTTTCGAACGTGATGGAAGTTCCGCGCGTTACCAAAATCACTCTGAACATGGGTCTGGGCGAAGCGATCGGTGACAAGAAAGTCATCGAGCACGCGGTAGCTGACCTGGAAAAGATCACCGGCCAAAAAGTCGTTGTGACTCACGCTCGTAAATCCATCGCAGGCTTCAAAGTCCGCGAAGGTTGGCCGATCGGTGTCAAAGTGACCCTGCGCCGTGAGCGTATGTACGAGTTCCTGGATCGTCTGCTGTCGATCTCCCTGCCTCGGGTTCGCGACTTCCGCGGCCTGAATGCCAAGTCCTTTGACGGTCGTGGCAACTACAGCATGGGCGTGAAAGAGCAGATCATCTTCCCGGAAATCGACTACGACAAGATCGATGCTCTGCGCGGTCTGGACATTACCCTGACCACCACTGCCAAGAACGATGACGAAGGCCGCGCTCTGCTGCGTGCTTTCAAATTCCCGTTCCGCAACTGATTGGAGTAGGAAAATGGCCAAGAAGAGCATGAAGAACCGTGAGCTGAAGCGTCAGCTCACCGTTGCCAAGTACGCCGCCAAGCGTGCAGCGCTGAAAGCTATCATCGTCGATCTGAACGCAAGTCCAGAAGCGCGTTGGGAAGCTACCGTAGCCCTGCAGAAGCAACCACGTGACGCAAGCGCCTCGCGCATGCGTAACCGTTGCCGCCTGACCGGTCGTCCGCACGGCGTTTACCGCAAGTTCGGCCTGGGCCGTAACAAGCTGCGTGAAGCTGCCATGCGTGGTGACGTGCCAGGTCTGGTGAAAGCCAGCTGGTAAGCGCCTTCAAAACCCCGGTGGTTCGCTCGAAAGAGTCTGACCGCCGGTGGTCTTGAACTTGAATCAAGCCCCTTTTGGGGCTTGATTCATTTCCGGGGGGTGTCTAGAATGACCGGCTCGCCTGAGCCCGTGTTTTTTGTGCCCGGAGTTTCTCGGCGACAAGTAGTAGCCGCAAGGCTAATTTTTCTGTTTTAGGAGCGTCTAGCCCATGAGTATGCAGGACCCGTTAGCGGACATGCTAACTCGAATCCGTAATGCCCAGATGGCTGAAAAGTCCGTCGTAAGCATGCCGTCTTCCACGCTGAAGGTGGCTGTAGCAAAAGTCCTGAAGGACGAAGGTTACATCGCGGGTTATCAGATCAGCAGCGAAACCAAACCTCTGCTGTCCATCGAGCTGAAGTACTTCGAAGGCCGTCCGGTCATCGAGGAAGTCAAGCGCGTCAGCCGTCCAGGCCTGCGCCAGTACAAGTCCGTCGAAGATCTGCCAAAAGTACGTGGCGGCCTCGGCGTGTCTATCGTCTCCACCAACAAAGGTGTGATGACTGATCGTGCTGCGCGCGCTGCCGGTGTCGGCGGCGAAGTTCTTTGCACAGTGTTCTAAGGGGGGATAAGCATGTCTCGCGTCGCTAAGAACCCCGTTAAGCTGCCGGCCGGCGTCGAAATCAAATTCGTAGGCCAACAGCTTTCGGTGAAGGGTGCCAAGGGCACTCTCGAACTGAACGTCCATTCGTCCGTTGAGATCGTTGAAGAAGCCGGTGAGCTGCGTTTCGCTGCTCGCAATGGCGATCAACAGACCCGCGCAATGGCCGGTACCACTCGTGCGTTGGTAAACAACATGGTCCAAGGCGTAAGCCAAGGCTTCGAGCGCAAGCTCCAGCTGGTCGGTGTTGGTTACAAGGCGCAAGCAAAAGGTCAGGTTCTGAACCTGGCTCTTGGCTTCTCGCACCCTGTGGATTACGAACTGCCGGCAGGCATCACTGCTGAGACTCCTAGCCAGACCGATATCCTGATCAAGGGCATCGACAAGCAGCTGGTAGGTCAAGTGGCCGCCGAGATCCGCGACTTCCGTCCACCAGAGCCTTACAAAGGTAAAGGTGTGCGCTACGCGGACGAAGTCGTCCGTCGTAAAGAAGCCAAGAAGAAGTAGGGCATAGCAAATGACCGACAAAAAAGTTACTCGACTGCGTCGCGCTCGCAAAGCACGCCTGAAAATGCACGAACTCGAAGTCGTGCGTCTCTGCGTGTTCCGCTCTTCGCAGCACATCTACGCCCAGGTCATTTCGGCCGACGGCAACAAAGTCCTGGCCAGCGCCTCGACTTTGGATAAAGAACTGCGTGATGGTGCCACCGGCAACATCGACGCGGCCACTAAGGTTGGCCAGCTGGTCGCTACGCGTGCTAAGGCCGTGGGCGTCTCGCAGGTGGCTTTCGACCGCTCTGGCTTCAAGTACCACGGCCGCGTTAAGGCGCTGGCTGATGCTGCTCGTGAAGCTGGGCTGGAGTTCTAAGTTATGTCAAATAACGACCAAAAGCGCGACGAAGGCTACATCGAGAAGCTGGTTCAAGTTAACCGCGTAGCCAAAACCGTTAAAGGCGGCCGTATCTTCACTTTCACCGCGCTGACCGTGGTGGGTGATGGCAAGGGTCGCGTTGGCTTCGGCCGTGGCAAGTCGCGTGAAGTGCCTGCTGCGATCCAGAAGGCAATGGAAGCTGCTCGCCGCAACATGATCCAGGTTGATCTGAACGGCACCACCCTGCAGTACGCCACCAAGTCCGCCCACGGCGCGTCGAAGGTGTACATGCAGCCTGCTTCTGAAGGTACCGGTATCATCGCTGGCGGCGCAATGCGTGCCGTTCTCGAAGTTGCTGGCGTTCAGAACGTTCTGGCCAAGTGCTACGGCTCGACCAACCCTGTAAACGTGGTTCACGCCACTTTCAAGGGTCTGAAGGCCATGCAGTCTCCTGAATCCATTGCCGCCAAGCGTGGCAAGCGCGTTGAGGAGATCGTCTGATCATGGCTACCGTAAAAGTAACGCTGATCAAAAGCACCAGCGGCCGCATCCCTAGCCACAAACTGTGCGTGAAGGGTCTGGGTCTGCGTCGCATCGGTCACACTGTAGAAGTCCAGGATACTCCCGAGAATCGCGGGATGATCAACAAGGCCTACTACATGCTGCGTGTCGAGGGTTAATCGATGAAACTCAATGATCTGAGTCCAGCGCCGGGTTCCCGTCGCGAAAAGCATCGTCCGGGCCGTGGTATCGGTAGCGGTTTGGGTAAGACTGGTGGCCGTGGTCACAAAGGTCAGACCTCCCGTTCCGGTGGCACCATCGCTCCAGGCTTTGAAGGCGGTCAACAGCCGCTGCACCGTCGCCTGCCGAAGTTCGGTTTCGTTTCCCTGAATGCCATGGACCGCGCAGAAGTGCGTCTGTCCGAGCTGGCCAAAGTGGAAGGCGACATCGTCACCGTGCAGTCCCTGAAAGATGCCAACGTGATCAACGTCAACGTACAGCGCGTGAAAATCATGCTGTCCGGTGAAGTGACTCGCGCTGTCACTATCGGCAAGGGAATCGGCGCCACCAAAGGTGCGCACGCGGCTATCGAAGCAGCTGGCGGCAAGTTCGAGGAATAAATGGCTAAGCAAGGTGCTCTCTCTGCGCTCGGCAAAGGCGGTATGTCTGAACTCTGGGCTCGTCTGCGTTTTCTGTTCCTGGCGATCATCGTCTACCGAATAGGCGCACACATCCCGGTTCCAGGTATCAACCCGGACCGTCTCGCAGACCTGTTTCGACAGAATGAGGGGACCATTCTTAGCTTGTTCAACATGTTTTCCGGCGGCGCGCTGGAGCGGATGAGCATCTTTGCACTGGGGATCATGCCGTACATTTCGGCATCGATCATCATGCAGCTGATGACCGCCGTCAGCCCGCAGCTGGAGCAGTTGAAGAAGGAAGGTGAAGCTGGCCGTCGCAAGATCAGCCAGTACACCCGCTACGGCACCGTCGTCCTAGCTCTCGTTCAGGCCATTGGCATGTCCATTGGCCTGGCGGGGCAGGGCGTTGCGTTCACTGGTGACTTCGGCTTCCATTTCGTCGCGGTATCCACGTTTGTGGCTGGCGCGATGTTCATGATGTGGCTGGGTGAGCAGATTACTGAGCGTGGTGTAGGCAACGGTATCTCGATGCTGATTTTTTCGGGTATCGTCGCCGGTCTTCCGAGAGCGATCGGGCAGTCTTTCGAGTCTGCGCGTCAGGGTGACATCAACATTTTCGCCCTGGTTGCCATCGGTCTGCTGGCAGTAGCGATTATCGGTTTCGTGGTGTTCATTGAGCGTGGTCAGCGTCGTATCGCCGTTCACTACGCCAAGCGTCAGCAGGGCCGCAAGGTCTTTGCTGCGCAGACCAGCCACTTGCCGCTGAAAGTGAACATGGCCGGTGTCATTCCGGCTATTTTCGCAAGCAGCATTCTGCTGTTTCCGGCTTCGTTGGGTGCCTGGTTCGGTCAGTCTGAAGGTATGGGCTGGTTGCAGGACATCTCGCAGTCGATCGCTCCTGGTCAGCCGTTGAATATTCTGCTGTTTAGTGCAGGGATTATTTTCTTCTGCTTCTTCTATACGGCGTTGATGTTCAATCCGAAAGACGTAGCGGAAAACCTGAAGAAGTCCGGTGCCTTTATTCCGGGCATCCGTCCAGGTGAGCAGTCTGCGCGCTACATTGATGGCGTTCTGACTCGCTTGACCATGTTCGGTGCTCTTTACATGACGGCCGTGTGCCTGCTGCCCCAGTTCCTGGTGGTTGCGGCAAACGTTCCGTTCTACCTTGGCGGGACCTCGTTGCTGATCGTGGTCGTGGTTGTGATGGACTTTATGTCCCAAGTACAATCGCACCTCGTTTCGCACCAGTACGAATCCCTGATGAAGAAAGCCAACCTGAAGGGTTACGGCAGCGGCATGTTGCGCTGAGTACCCATAAGGTTCGAGGAGTTGGTGATGAAAGTTCGTGCATCGGTGAAAAAGCTGTGCCGTAACTGCAAGATTATTCGCCGCGAAGGTGTTGTTCGAGTAATTTGCAGCGCGGAACCGCGTCACAAGCAGCGCCAAGGCTGAGTGTGATCGTGCTTCAAGCCCGGCAGCTAGTGTGCTGCCGGGTTGATTATTTGTTATTACAGCGATATTATCTCGCGCCCTATTTCTTGGCTTCCGGGGCGTAGGTAGCTGTCAATTGGAGTCCCACTGAATGGCCCGTATTGCAGGCGTTAACATTCCAGATAACAAGCATACTGTTATCTCGCTGACCTACATCTATGGTGTCGGTCGCACTACCGCGCAGAAAATCTGTGCGGTGACTGGGGTAAACCCAGCAGCAAAGATCAAGGATCTGAGCGACGAGCAAATTGAACAGCTGCGTGGCGAAGTCGCGAAGTTCACCACTGAAGGTGACCTGCGTCGCGAAATCAACATGAAAATCAAGCGCTTGATGGACCTCGGTTGCTATCGCGGTCTGCGTCATCGTCGTGGTCTGCCAGTACGCGGTCAGCGTACCAAGACCAACGCGCGTACCCGTAAAGGTCCGCGTAAGCCGATCCGCAAGTAATCGCCCCAGCGAATCGACAGGAATTTAATCATGGCAAAACCTGCTGCTCGTCCTCGTAAAAAAGTTAAAAAGACAGTGGTTGATGGCATCGCCCACATCCATGCCTCTTTTAACAACACCATCGTGACCATCACCGACCGTCAAGGTAACGCTCTTTCCTGGGCTACCTCCGGTGGTTCGGGTTTCCGCGGTTCCCGCAAGTCCACCCCGTTCGCGGCTCAAGTAGCTGCTGAGCGTGCTGGTCAAGCTGCGCTGGAATACGGCCTGAAAAACCTCGACGTGAACGTCAAGGGCCCAGGTCCAGGTCGTGAATCCGCAGTCCGCGCTCTGAACGGCTGTGGCTACAAGATCGCCAGCATCACCGACGTGACGCCAATCCCGCACAACGGGTGCCGTCCGCCGAAGAAGCGCCGCGTGTAATCCAGGAGATTGTAAAGAATGGCTCGTTACATTGGTCCAAAATGCAAACTGGCTCGTCGCGAAGGCACCGATCTCTTCCTGAAGAGCGGCGTGCGCGCGATCGAATCGAAGTGCAACATTGAAGCAGCACCTGGTATCCACGGCCAGCGCCGCGGTCGCCAGTCCGACTACGGCACCCAACTGCGTGAGAAGCAGAAGGTTCGTCGTATCTACGGCGTTCTCGAGCGTCAGTTCAGCGGCTACTACAAGCAAGCCGCTGGCAAGAAAGGTGCAACCGGTGAAAACCTGCTGCAACTGCTCGAATGCCGTCTGGACAACGTCGTATACCGTATGGGCTTCGGCTCCACCCGTGCCGAATCCCGTCAGCTGGTATCGCACAAGTCGATCAGCGTTAACGGTCAGACCGTAAACGTTCCGTCCTACCAGGTTCGTGCTGGTGACGTGGTCGCTGTTCGCGAGAAAGCAAAAAACCAACTTCGCATTGTCCAAGCTCTCGATCTGTGTGCTCAACGTGGCCGCGTAGAGTGGGTAGAAGTAGACACTGAGAAGAAGTCGGGCGTTTTCAAGAACGTTCCAGCTCGCAGTGATCTGTCCGCCGACATCAACGAAAGCCTGATTGTCGAGCTCTACTCCAAGTAAGGGCTAGAAAATAGGTGCATCCATGCAGATTTCGGTAAATGAGTTCCTGACACCCCGCCATATTGATGTGCAGGTTGTCAGTCCAACCCGCGCCAAGATCACCCTCGAGCCTCTCGAGCGTGGTTTTGGCCACACCCTGGGCAACGCGCTGCGCCGCATCCTGTTGTCCTCAATGCCCGGCTGCGCAGTAGTCGAGGCCGAGATTGACGGTGTGCTCCACGAGTACAGCGCCATCGAAGGTGTACAGGAAGACGTAATTGAAATCCTGTTGAACCTTAAAGGTCTGGCTATCAAGCTGCATGGCCGTGACGAAGTTACGCTGACCTTGTCGAAGAAGGGTTCGGGGGTGGTTACCGCTGCCGATATTCAGCTGGATCATGATGTCGAGATCGTTAACCCCGATCACGTAATCGCTAA
Source organism: Pseudomonas sp. B3(2017) (assembly GCF_002113595.1). Classification (NCBI taxonomy): domain Bacteria; kingdom Pseudomonadati; phylum Pseudomonadota; class Gammaproteobacteria; order Pseudomonadales; family Pseudomonadaceae; genus Pseudomonas; species Pseudomonas sp. B3(2017). Next base: position 8,556 of record NZ_NEIU01000032.1, on the reverse strand, counting down.
CCTGGCGTCCAACGGCGCCCTGAACATGAAGCTCACCGTAGCTCGTGGTCGTGGTTATGAGCCGGCCGACTCGCGTCAAAGCGATGAAGACGAAAGCCGCAGCATCGGTCGCTTGCAGCTCGACTCTTCGTTCAGCCCGGTTCGCCGTATCGCATACGTGGTGGAAAACGCCCGTGTCGAGCAGCGCACCAACCTGGACAAGCTGGTTATTGATCTGGAAACCAACGGTACCCTGGATCCTGAAGAGGCCATCCGTCGTGCTGCAACCATCCTGCAACAGCAGTTGGCTGCGTTCGTCGACCTCAAAGGTGACAGTGAGCCAGTGGTTGTCGAGCAGGAAGACGAGATCGATCCGATCCTGCTTCGCCCGGTTGACGATCTGGAACTGACTGTACGTTCGGCCAACTGCCTTAAGGCGGAAAACATCTACTACATCGGCGACCTGATTCAGCGCACCGAAGTAGAGCTGTTGAAGACTCCGAACCTGGGCAAGAAATCCTTGACCGAAATCAAGGACGTTCTGGCCTCCCGCGGTCTGTCCCTCGGCATGCGCCTCGACAACTGGCCGCCTGCAAGTCTTAAGAAGGACGACAAGGCGACTGCCTGATCGTCGTAATCACCGAACGTTGTGTTTGGTAAGGAATGAACCATGCGTCATCGTAAAAGTGGTCGTCACCTGAGCCGCACCAGCTCCCACCGTAAGGCTATGTTCCAGAACATGGCGGTGTCGCTGTTCGAGCACGAGCTGATCAAAACTACTCTGCCAAAAGCCAAAGAACTGCGCCGCGTTGCCGAGCCGCTGATCACTCTGGCCAAGACAGACAGCGTTGCTAACCGTCGTCTGGCTTTCGACCGTACTCGTTCGAAAGCGATCGTCGGCAAGCTCTTCAACGATCTGGGCAAGCGTTACGCTACCCGTGAGGGTGGCTACCTGCGCATCCTCAAGTGCGGTTTCCGCGCTGGCGACAACGCTCCTATGGCGTACGTCGAGCTGGTTGATCGCGCTGTCGGCGGCGAAGCTGTATCCGCTGAGTAAGACGTCAGTCTGAAACAAGAAAACCGGGCCTGGTGCCCGGTTTTTTTGTGCCCGCAAGAAATGCGTCTTGCGTACAAGCCAATGGCTGCTTTCCGTTGTCACTATGGCGTGGGATTTGTAATTGCAAATATCTATTGCTGCCTGCGAGTTTATGAATTTGTAGCTATCAAAGTGATGGTCAATACTCCCCACCAAGCCGATTAGCCGGCAGTTCCAGACTGACAGAGGAAGAAGATCGCATGAGCCAGAGCAAGACGCTTACGACCGCCAGTGGCGCACCTGTCGCCGACAACCAGAACTCCCGTTCCGCCGGGCCGCGCGGCCCATTGCTGTTGGATGACTTTCATCTGATCGAGAAGCTTGCCCACTTCAACCGCGAAAACATTCCGGAGCGTCGTGTGCACGCCAAAGGCTCGGGGGCTTACGGTACCTTCACGGTCACGCGTGACATCACCCAGTACACCCGGGCCAGTCTGTTCTCGGCGGTCGGCAAGCAAACCCCGACATTCCTGCGCTTCTCCACTGTCGGCGGTGAACGCGGATCGGCGGACACCGAGCGCGATCCCCGCGGCTTCGCGTTGAAGTTCTACACCGAGGAAGGCAACTGGGACATCGTCGGCAACAACACGCCGGTGTTCTTCATTCGCGACCCATTGAAGTTCCCGGACTTCATCCACACCCAAAAGCGCCTGCCGCAGAGCAACCTGAAAAGTGCACAGGCCATGTGGGATTTCTGGTCGCATTCCCCGGAGGCGCTGCACCAGGTCACGATCCTGTTTTCCGACCGCGGCATTCCTGACGGATACCGTCACATGCACGGTTTCGGCAGCCACACCTACAGCTTGATCAATGCCAACGGCGAGCGTCATTGGGTGAAGTGGCACTACAAGACCCTGCAAGGCATCAAGAACCTGGCGCCGGCGGACGCGGCCCGTTTGGCCGGCACCGATCCTGATTACGCCCAGCGTGACCTGTTCGAAGCCATCGAGCGCGGTGATTTCCCGAAATGGCGCGTGTGCATTCAGATCATGACCGAGGCCCAGGCCTCCGCGCATTACGAGAACCCGTTCGATGTCACCAAGACCTGGTCGCAGAAGGAGTTTCCGTTGATCGAGGTCGGCGAGCTCGAGCTTAACCGCAACCCGCTGAACTACTTCGCCGAGGTCGAGCAAGCGGCGTTCGGCCCAAGCAACATGGTGCCCGGCGTCGGCCTGTCGCCGGATCGCATGCTGCAAGGTCGCGTATTCGCCTACGCTGATGCGCACCGCTATCGTGTCGGCACCAATCACCAGCAACTGCCGGTGAATGCGCCGCGCAGCCCGGTGAACACCTATCAGCGCGACGGTTCCATGGCCTTCGGCAGCAATGGCGGGGCTGCGCCCAACTACGAGCCGAACAGCTACGTGGAGTCGCCGAAGCAGGCACCACATTATGCGGAGCCGGCATTGGTCCTCAGTGGGGCTGCGGATCGCTACGATCACCGTGAGGACACCGACTACTACAGCCATGCCGGTGCGCTGTTCCGGCTGATGAGCGACGAGCAGAAGGCGTTGCTGACCCGCAACATCGCCGGTGCAATGGCCGGTGTGTCGAGCGATGTCGTCGACCGCCAGCTGCAGCATTTCTTCAAGGCCGACCCGGCGTATGGAGAAGCGATCGCAAAGCTGCTCAACGTACAGCTGAGCGAAGTCTAAACGAGAAGCAGAACCGCCCTCATTAGGGCGGTTTTTGCGTTATTTAGGCTGGTTTTCTAAGAATATCTTCGCTTTTATTGCGCGAAGCGGGTGACCTTCCAGTCAGGTTGGTTCAAACTACAGACTTTCAGGAAGGGAGATGTAGGGCGATGCAAGGCCACCCAGACGTTATCGATTACCTCAACACGTTGCTGACCGGCGAACTGGCCGCGCGTGACCAATATTTCGTTCACTCGCGGATGTATGAGGACTGGGGATTCACCAAGCTCTACGAACGGATCAACCACGAGATGGAAGAAGAGGCCGGTCACGCAGACGCGCTGATGCGCCGGATCCTGATGCTTGAAGGCACTCCGCGTATGCGCCCGGATGACCTGGATGTCGGCACCACCGTGCCGGAAATGCTCGAAGCGGATCTGCGCCTGGAGTACAAGGTTCGCGCCGCGCTGTGCAAAGGCATCGAACTCTGCGAGCAGCACAAGGACTACGTCAGCCGCGAGATCCTGCGGGTTCAGCTCAACGACACCGAAGAAGACCACACCTACTGGCTCGAAAAGCAGTTGGGCCTGATCAAGCTGATCGGTCTCGAGAACTACCTGCAATCCCACGCTTGAGGGTTGCGATGTAAAAAAGCCCCGGCCACCTCACGGTGACCGGGGCTTTTTCATGCCCGGGGATCAGGCCCGGTCGCGGATCAGCAACGGTTTGAGGTAGTGGCCGGTGTGCGACTGCGGCATCTCGGCGACTTCTTCCGGCGTGCCGGTGGCGATGATCTGTCCGCCCTTCGATCCGCCTTCCGGCCCCAGGTCCACCAGCCAGTCGGCCGTCTTGATCACATCCAGGTTGTGCTCGATCACCACCACGGTGTTGCCGTGGTCGCGCAGGCGATGGAGCACGTCGAGCAGTTGCTGGATGTCGGCGAAGTGCAGGCCTGTGGTCGGCTCGTCGAGGATGTACAGGGTCTTGCCGGTGTCGCGCTTGGACAGCTCGCGGGACAGCTTGACCCGTTGCGCCTCGCCGCCGGACAGGGTCGTCGCCGACTGTCCGAGCTTGATGTACGACAGCCCCACGTCCATCAGCGTCTGCAGCTTGCGCGCCAGGGCCGGCACCGCGTCGAAGAACTCCCGCGCTTCCTCGATGGTCATTTCGAGGGTTTCGTGGATGCTCTTGCCCTTGTATTTGATCTCAAGGGTCTCGCGGTTGTAGCGCTTGCTCTTGCACACGTCGCACGGCACGTAGATGTCCGGCAGGAAGTGCATCTCCACCTTGATCAGGCCGTCGCCCTGGCAGGCCTCGCAGCGCCCGCCCTTGACGTTGAACGAGAAGCGCCCCGGCCCGTAGCCCCGGGAGCGGGACTCGGGGACGCCGGCGAACAGTTCGCGGATCGGCGTGAACAGCCCGGTGTAGGTCGCCGGGTTGGAGCGCGGCGTCCGGCCGATGGGGCTCTGGTCGATGTCGACCACCTTGTCGAGGTGATCCAGGCCCTTGATGCTGTCGTGCGGCGCCGCTTCCAGGGTGGTGGCGCCGTTCAGCGCGGTGGCGCTCAGCGGGAACAGCGTGTTGTTGATCAGCGTCGATTTGCCCGAGCCGGACACGCCGGTCACGCAGGTCAGCAGGCCGATCGGGATTTCCAGGTCGACGTTGCGCAGGTTGTTGCCGCGGGCGCCCTTGAGCGACAGCACCTGCTTCTTGTTGCGCGGTGTGCGCTTGGCCGGCACTTCAATCTTGACCCGGCCCGACAGGTACTTGCCGGTCAGGGACTCCGGATGCGCCATGACTTCGTCCGGCGAACCCTCGGCCACGATCTGCCCGCCATGGACGCCGGCGCCCGGGCCGATGTCCACCACGTAGTCGGCCAGGCGGATCGCGTCTTCGTCGTGTTCGACCACGATCACCGTGTTGCCGATGTCGCGCAGGTGCTTGAGGGTGCCCAGCAGCCGGTCGTTGTCGCGCTGGTGCAGGCCGATGGACGGCTCGTCGAGGATGTACAGGACGCCGACCAGGCCCGCGCCGATCTGGCTGGCCAGGCGGATCCGCTGGGCCTCGCCGCCGGACAGGGTGTCGGCGCTGCGGTCCAGCGACAGGTAGTCGAGGCCGACGTTGACCAGGAACTGCAGGCGCTCGCGGATCTCCTTGAGGATCTTGTCGGCGATCTCGCCGCGGCGGCCGGTCATCTTCAGGTCGCCGAAATAGTCGCAGGCGTCGCCGATCGGCAGGTTGGTCACCGCCGGCAGGGTCTTCTCGCCGACCCACACGTGCCGCGCTTCGCGGCGCAGGCGGGTGCCGCGGCAATCCGGGCAAGCCTGGGTGCTGAGGAACTTGGCGAGCTCCTCGCGCACGCTGGCCGACTCGGTCTCGCGGTAGCGGCGCTCCAGGTTCGGCACGATGCCTTCGAACGGGTGCGAGCGCTTGACGATGTCGCCGCGGTCGTTGAGGTACTTGAAGTCGACGTTCTGCGAGCCGCTGCCGTGCAGGATGTACTTCTGGTGCTCGGCGGACAGCTGGTTGAACGGCTGCTCCAGGCTGAACCCGTAATGGGACGCCAGGGAACCCAGCATCTGGAAGTAATAGACGTTGCGCCGGTCCCAGCCGCGGATGGCGCCTTCGGCCAGGGTCAGTTCGCCGTTGACCAGGCGCTTGATGTCGAAGAACTGCTTCACGCCCAGGCCGTCGCAGGTCGGGCAGGCGCCGGCCGGGTTGTTGAAGGAGAACAGCTTCGGCTCCAGCTCGCTGATGGCGTGGCCGCAGACCGGGCAGGCGAAGCGCGCGGAGAAGATCATCTCCTCGCCCGGTTCGTCGTCCATCGGCGCCACCAGGGCGATGCCGTCCGCGAGCTTCAGTGCGGTCTCGAACGACTCGGCCAGGCGCTGCTGCAGGTCGGCGCGCACCTTGAAGCGGTCGACCACGACCTCGATCGTGTGCTTCTTCTGTTTGTCCAGCTTCGGCAACTCGTCGAGCTCGAAGAGCTTGCCGTTGACCCGGGCCCGGACGAAGCCCTGGGCGCGCAGTTCTTCGAACACCGACAGGTGCTCGCCCTTGCGCTCGCGGATCACCGGGGCCAGCAGCATCAGCTTGCTGCCTTCGGGCTCGGCCAGCACCAGGTCGACCATCTGGCTGACGGTCTGCGCCTCCAGCGGGATGTCGTGGTCCGGGCAGCGCGGCGTGCCGACACGGGCGTAGAGCAGGCGCAGGTAGTCGTAGATTTCGGTGATGGTGCCGACCGTGGAGCGCGGGTTGTGCGAGGTCGACTTCTGTTCGATGGAGATCGCCGGCGACAGGCCTTCGATGGTGTCGACGTCGGGTTTTTCCATCATCGACAGGAACTGCCGGGCGTAGGCCGACAGGGACTCGACATAGCGGCGCTGGCCTTCGGCGTACAGCGTGTCGAAGGCCAGGGACGACTTGCCGGATCCGGACAGGCCGGTGATGACGATCAGCTTGTCCCGCGGCAGGGTCAGGTCGATGTTCTTCAGGTTGTGGGTACGGGCCCCACGAATCAGGATCTTGTCCAAAGTGGCCTCGCTCGGCGGGCGTCGAAAACACAGGAGTATAAGGCTAAATACTGGATGGATGCACACTATCGGGCGAAGGGATTTTTCCCTTGCATGAAGAGAATTTCATCTGCACGCGTCATAGCGTCGCGATATATCCCGTCAATCGGTGGGACTGGTAGAATCGCCGCCGGTTCACACGAGGTTTTTCCATGCACGATCCCCACAGCGAACGCATGAGTGGCAGCGAGACCCGCGCGGCGAGCGGTCTGGCCCTGGTGTTCGCCTTCCGTATGCTCGGCATGTTCATGGTGCTGCCGGTGCTGGCGACCTATGGCATGGACCTGGCGGGAGCGACCCCGGCCCTGATCGGGCTGGCGATCGGCGCTTACGGCCTGACCCAGGCGCTTTTCCAGATCCCGTTCGGGATCATTTCCGACCGCATCGGCCGCCGGCCGGTGATCTACCTGGGGCTGGTGGTCTTCGCCCTCGGCAGCGTGCTGGCCGCCCAGGCCGATTCGATCTGGGGCGTGATCGCCGGGCGGATCCTGCAGGGCGCCGGGGCGATTTCCGCGGCGGTCATGGCGCTGCTCTCCGACCTGACCCGCGAACAGCACCGCACCAAGGCCATGGCCATGATCGGCATGACCATCGGCCTGTCGTTCGCCGTGGCCATGGTGGTCGGGCCGCTGCTGACCCGCGCGTTCGGCCTGTCCGGGCTGTTCCTGGCCACCGGCGCGATGGCGCTGGTCGGCATCGCGATCATCCTGTTCATGGTGCCGCGCTCCACCGGGCCGTTGAGCCACCGCGAGTCCGGCGTGGCCCGCCAGGCGCTGCTGCCGACGCTCAAGCATCCGGACCTGCTGCGCCTGGACCTTGGCATCTTCGTGCTGCACGCGATGCTGATGTCGAGCTTCGTCGCCTTGCCCCTGGCCCTGGTGGAAAAGGCCGGGCTGCCCAAGGAACAGCACTGGTGGGTCTACCTCACCGCGCTACTGATCTCGTTCTTCGCCATGATCCCGTTCATCATCTACGGCGAGAAGCGACGCAAAATGAAACGAGTTTTGCTCGGCGCCGTGCTGACGCTGATGCTCACTGAGCTATTCTTCTGGCAGTTCGGCGACAGCCTGCGGGCGCTGGTGATCGGCACGGTGGTGTTCTTCACCGCGTTCAACCTGCTGGAGGCGTCCTTGCCGTCGCTGATCAGCAAGGTGTCGCCGGCGGGCGGCAAGGGCACGGCCATGGGCGTGTACTCCACCAGCCAGTTCCTGGGTTCCGCCCTGGGCGGGATCCTCGGCGGCTGGCTGTTCCAGCATGGCGGTCTGTCGGTTGTCTTCCTCGGATGTGCCGGCCTCGCTGCACTTTGGCTGGCCTTTGCTGTTACCATGCGCGAACCACCCTACGTGACGAGCCTGCGCTTGCCGTTGTCGCCCGAGGCGATCCGCGAAGCGGGTCTGGTCGAGCGCCTCAAGGCCCTCGTAGGGGTAACAGATGCAGTGATCGTCGCCGACGAAGCGGCGGTCTACATCAAACTGGATAAAGAATTAGTGGATCGCACCACCCTCGAACGCCTGGTGAACAACCCGGCCGAGGCGGCTTGCGAAGCCTAGGAGAACGTTATGGCCCGTGGGGTTAACAAAGTCATCTTGGTCGGCACTTGCGGCCAGGATCCCGAAGTACGCTACCTGCCCAACGGTAACGCCGTGACCAACCTGAGTCTGGCGACCAGCGAGCAGTGGACCGACAAGCAGACCGGCCAGAAGGTCGAGCGCACCGAGTGGCACCGCGTGTCGATGTTCGGCAAGGTCGCCGAGATCGCCGGCGAGTATCTGCGCAAAGGTTCGCAGGTCTACATCGAAGGCAAGCTGCAGACCCGCGAGTGGGAAAAGGACGGCATCAAGCGCTACACCACCGAAATCATCGTCGACATGCAGGGCACCATGCAGCTGCTGGGTGGCCGTCCGCAGCAGGGCGACCAGAACAACTACCAGCAGGGCGGCGGCAACAACTACCAGCAGTCGGCCCCGCGCCAGCAGGCTCCGCGTCCTCAGCAGTCGGCTCCGCAGCAGCGCCCGGCGCCGCAGCAGGCCGCACCGCAGCCGGCTCCGGACTTCGACAGCTTCGATGACGACATTCCGTTCTGATTCGCTGCTGCATCTGCGCTGAATGAAAAAGGCCCGTCGTTGAACACGACGGGCCTTTTTCGTTGGGGGGAGGCGGTGCCTTGGCTGTCGCCATCGCCAGCAGGCTGGCTTGTATGCTGGTACTTGAAGGGAGGAGGAGGGACTAGGCTGGATTCTGACTGTTGACGCAGTACAGACCCGTGGGAGATTTC
>NZ_NEIU01000031.1:0-44474 GCF_002113595.1 Pseudomonas sp. B3(2017) | reverse complement strand
GCGGGGCCGAGGTGAAGGCCAATACCGGCGGGGCGCCGGGGGTGGGGAGCGGGATTGCGGTGTTGGAGCCCGTCATCCCCTGGGCCGCCGCCCGGGACAAGGCCGGCGCCGTGCTCGTCCCCGCCGCCGTGCAGATGGCCCTGGCCAAGGCCGCCCGCAAGGCCGGCGACACCCGCTGCCCGATCTGTGAAGCCTGCCGCGAAGGCAAATGCGATATTGGAGCCACGGCATGAGCGATGCACTCAACAACTGGCTGGGCGAGCAATCGCGCCTCAACCGCGTCCTGATCCTGACCCTGGACAGCCTCGCCGAACCGAACCCGGTCACCTCGCTGTACAGCGCCGGCGTCATGCAGCGCTCGGTGCAACTCTACCGGCGCACCGAGTTCGTCCAGTTCGCCGCCATCAGTCCGTGGCTCACCGAACTGGAAAACCCGGGCAACGAAGCGTTCCGCCTGCTGCTGGACGACCCGCAGCGCAACTGGGGCTGGATCGGCAGCATGGACAAGGCCGACCTCGACGGCCTGACCCAGCACTGGATCGCCCGCATGGTCATCGACGAAGACGGCGACCGTTCCCTGTTCCGCTTCCAGGACAACCGCGTGCTTGCCCGCTGCCTGGGCAACATGAAAGACACCGAATGGCCGCTGCTGCTCGGCCCGGTCAGCAGCGTGCTGTATTGGGACGAAGATCAGTGGAAAAGCGCGGATAACGGTCGGCCGGGGCAGTACCCGGTGCCGAATCCGGCGCCGTGGCTGAGAACGCCCGAGTCCGGTGAACAGGCCCGCAGCATCCTGCGCGACAACCTCAAGCGCTGGCTGTTCACGTACCACGTCGACGCCGCCGCTGCACTGGCGGAAACCCACGTGGTCAGCGAATGGCTGGAAGAACAGATGGATCTGCTCGACACCTGGGGCTGGCAGACACCGGAACAGCGTGAACTGATGCTGAGCCGGCGCCTGTCGCCACCATGCGCTGCTGACATTGCCTGGGAACCCATCCCCGGAGAAACGCCGGAACAGCACTTTGACCGATGCCAACGAGTGTTCGCTGAGCCGAAAGCCGGTGCCACGGTTTGAAGGCTCGACTGTGGATTGCAGTCGCGGCGGTACCAATACTCGGTGGTTGCAGCTTCGCGCGTCAGATGACTGAAAGCAGCGTGAGTTACTACTCGTGGGAGCACTTCACGCTGGTTGCCACTTTGCCTGCCAAATTCGGCTTTACGTCAAAAGCCCAGTATTCGCCAAAAGCAGGTGAAAGTTGCCAAACGTACAGCCCTGGGTTGGGCGGGTCAGTTACCCGGCAGCAACAGAGATCACACACGACCGTGGCCAAGGACGTAGAGCAGACGGTATCTACAGATATTCCATTGGAGTTCCATATCGCAGACTGCTCCATGGAGTTGTCCCGCGTAATCTATGAAGTAAACGCTACGTATGGACCTGATGCGTGGGATCATGGCCTGGATATCGCGGGTGGGCTTTCTGTCAGATCTTCAACGATCAACACCGTGTCAAAGAAAGAGCCGACTGTTATCGAACAAAAAGGCTTGTGCTCATGGCTATTCCAAATTAGCAAGTCCAAAGCAAAGCTAGGTGAGGTAGAAAAAATTCTCTCTTGTAATGCATCAGATGACAACTGGTCGGCCCCTTCCAAAAAATATGAGCGTCGCAAGCCTAGGGCCGCCATTGACAGAAATAAACTAGCGAGCACAACGGTAAAAATCAAATTTCACCTTTCAAATGAAGAACGCCCAGCAGTCGGCGATACATGGCAAAAGGTCCCAGGGGGTTGGAAACCGTGTCTCGGAAATGGGCCCAGCGATCCCTACGGGTTCTGCCGTGCAGACACTAGAAACTTCAGAACCTTCAAAATGAACAAACGCAAGTGCACCATCTATCCTAATTGTGTTGAACAGGGAGTAGTTCATGACTAGCAAGTATTTTTCATGCGGTGTTCAATCCGTGTTCTTCCTTGCTCTGCCATTGATAGGTGCATGCAGCTTTGCGGGACAGATTGCGAAGGACTCTGCTGAAGGAGCTACCAGCTACTACAGCCAGGAACACTTCACATTAGTTGCCACGATTCCTTCGAAATTTGGTTTCACATCAAAAGCCAGTTACTCGCCTAAAAGTGGTGAAAAATGCGAGACCTACAGCCCAGGCCTCGGTGGAAATGTTACGCGCCAGCAACAAAAGTCGAATACAACTGATGCCAAAGACATTCAGCAAACAGTCTCCACAGACATTCCGCTGGAATTCCACATCGCTGATTGTTCAATGGAGCTTACGCGCGTTAGCTACGAGGTGAGCGCCAGATACGGAACAGGATCATTGGACCGAGACTTGGAGTCAGCGGGTGGCCTTTCCATTAGAAAAATGACCGACGCAGATATGAAAAGTCGCTCTCCTGAGGTTTTAGAACAACGTGCTCTCTGCGCTTGGTACTTCCAGATAAGCACAGCAAAGATAAAGAAAGGGGAAGTTGAAAAAATTCTATCCTGTGAAGCTACTGGCCCTGAATGGAAATTGGCAGAGGACAACCTCAAGCGCCGAAAGCCTGGGGGAGTACTCGCAAGAAACGAGTTAGCGGGCAAGTCAGTTCACGTTGAATTCAGACTCTCTCCTGAGGAACAACCCTATTACGAAGGATATTGGCTCAAGGTTCCCGGTGGCTGGAAGCCGTGCTCTGGACGCCAGGAATCTAGTCGTGAAGCGCTATGCGCTACACCACCACAGTTTAAAACATTCAAGCTAAATGGACGTGAGTGCTCCGTGTACCCGGGATGTAATGAATAAGGATTTTTATGCAAAGCCAAGAAAAGTCATTGCTTTCTGATCAAGGGCGTACATGCCCATTGCGAGGAGGCTGGATCAGCTTTCGTTTAGTCGACGAATTCGGAGATGCCAAGCCCTACGCAGGTCTGAGTTATGTATTAACTGACTCGGAGGGCACAAAGTACGAAGGCACCTTGGATGGAGAAGCTTACGCGCGATTAACTGGAACCTACAGTGGCCCGTTAATATTGACACTATCTACTCCGTACAAGGGAAGTGAAACTATTTATGCTGACCTGTCTAGACGCAAGGATTACAGAATACCTGTAACAGAACTTCAGGTGGCCGCTGAGAAAACACTTAGACGTCCAATCGGCAGCACAGGCAAAACAGGCGCTTACCGCGCCTCGGCCGAAAAAGGCGAATATCACAACGTCGAAGTCCGCGACCTTGTCGAATTCACCAAGCATCTGCCTCCTGCCGCCAAACTTTCCAGTCCAGTGCCCGCAGGTTGCGCCAAACTCGCCCGTGACTTCGCTGGAGACAAAGTTCCAAGTTTTGGAGTGGGCCTACTTCCAGAGAAACATTACGTTCTCGAAGTGCGTGCCCTTCGCGCGTTTAGACCACTTTTGTCTTTGGCCCCGGAATTCAGTGCGCTGAATTTGTATCAATTGTCGCTGCTCGCCACACTGAGCTACGGTGCTTTTGGTCAGACGCCAGAAAAACCTGATGCAGCCCCCAAAAAAGATTTCGAGTTCACCTATCCCAAGCGCGGCACCATTGGCCATGTGCTGAATACCTGCCTTGCTTGCTTCGAAGAGCCGTCAAGTTACGCGGACTCCAAGAAACCATCGTTCCCACTGGTCGAAGATGTTCCCTATTCAAAGCGCTTGGAAATAGTACCTTTTGACCCTGAGCTTTACCCACAAAACGACCCTTCCTCCGGTGAAGAATCGGAAACGCCAATGAGCGTGCACTTTTTCAACGATTCGAGACAAGGCAGCACTGACTGGAAAAACACCGACACCCAGGCCTATGCCACCCACGATGATCGGGTAATTCTCATCGGCGTGAGAGGTACAGCGGAAGGCTGGGACGCCTGGCGAGATGTCGATGCCAAACAAGTGCCGATTGAGGGTGGAACGGGTAAAGCGCACCAAGGTTTCTACGAAGCATTCATGGCATTGCGTCCATTCATCGAGCGTTACGTTCTTCGTTTCCGCACCGACCAAAAAATCCTCGTCTGCGGCCACAGCCTCGGCGGTGCAATCGCGTTGCTGCTCTCCGAATGGCTTCACCGAGAAATCACCAGCGACGTCATCCTCTACACGTTCGGCGCTCCCCGGGCCGGCGACAAAGATTTTGTCGAGTCGGCGAGCGGGCTGGTTCACCATCGAATCGTCAACCAGAACGACCCGGTTCCGAGCGTGCCCGCCGGCTGGATGAGCACAAAGAAACCCATCTGGATCACAGGCCTGGTGGCGACGGTTTCCGGCGTGCTGACGCCTATGGCTGGCGGCTTGGTGTTCGGGGCCGGCCTGACGCGTTTCGGCGGCAAGCCTTACTGGCACCACGGCGAACAACGCTACTTCATGCCCTTGCAACTGCCTGGACGCGTCGTCTCCTCTGTCCTGTGGACGCCCAGCTGCGAAGGCTACGAAGAAGCCGCCATGGCCCGCTGCATGAAGCAGATGAAAAACAACGACACGCCGGACCGCAGCCAGTTTCTGGTCCAGGCCGCCAACGGTGCCGACCACAAGATGCTCGACGGCTACATCCCGGCCTGCTGGGCCAGCCTGAAGCGCTGGCAGGATACCCAGACCACCGGCGGCTTCATCATCAGCACCACGGAGTCCGACCGCCTGAAACTCGAAGTGGAGACCTACCGCACAGAGCTGCAGAAATGGCAACGCGATGCCGATTCGGAGTTCCCCGGAGGCACCATCGAGGGGCGTCCGCAGGATCGTGCAACGCCAATGCAACGCCGCTCGAGCATGTCGGATTTGCAGGAACGCCAGACCGCGATCCGGCAGGCCGTCCAGCACAACAAGAAGGAGCTGGAGGCTGTCGAGGAAACGCTTCGCAAGCTGACCTCATTGAGCAAAACCAAACTCACCATGGCGGATGTCTATGGTGACCGAAGCGATTTGCCCGAGCTGCAACAGCACATCGACCGCTGGGCGGAGCACCGTGAGAACCAGGAGTCCGTGCGACTCGCGCAGATTCCTCCTTCATCCACCGTCAGCATGGCCTGAACCGGGGCAAATAGGGCCTTGCAACTAGCGATTGTTGAAATGGCCTAAAAGGGAGTCTGGCCGGACTCCCTCCTCTACCGCAGCCTTAAGCTCAAGCAGGCGCCTGCCAGTCAGCATCCGCTGCTGCGCAACCTGCAGCAAATCATTGCCGTCCTGCGCCAGCAGGTACAACGCATGGGTGATGTGGGGGATGTCCTGGACGTCGGCGTGCTTGAAGCAGAGGCAATGCAGGGTTTCGAGCAGGTCGCTGCAGGCGCGGACGCGCTGGACGCCGGCTTCGAAAATGTCTTTGGGGTTGGCCTCGGTGTCGATGACCATCGGGGCGCTTTCGGTGACGCAGCTGTTGAGGCGGTGATAACGATCGGGAAGCGGATTAAGTGTCGGCATGGTGATTACTCAAACGAATTGAAAGTAACCGCCAGCACCGTGACCAAACGGTGGGGAGGCGGACTGTGTACAGGTTTGGTCACCGGAGAATCACCAACCCGGTTCGCCCGAAAGCGACCCTGCACACAGCCACCACAGCAATGCACTCCGAGGACATGGATGTCCGCGGCGCGAATGATGGCACAAATGCGCAGGTGATTTCCCCAGGTGACCAAACCCAGGTCGCTGATTTTGCAGCGACGCCAAACGATATCCGCCCCGCTCCAACCCCCGAAAGCAGACAAGGCATCCACACTTGTAGGAACGCTCCGCACCTGCCTCAGAAATCACCCCGCCCCCTGACAGCCTCCATTCAGCCCGCTTAACCGTCGCTTAACGCCACGGTCCAAGACTCTACCCAACCGCACGCCCTCAGCCGTCCGCTGACGCCCAGTGCGGCAGGTTCGGCCTGCCATTGGCCGAATGCCTTTTGCGTCGCACCGGAGTCCTGCCATGAACCTGCGTCCCCTTCTGCTCGCCGCCACCCTCGCCTGCACCGCCTTCGCCGGGCTCGCCCAGGCCAACGACACCGCCGCGCCGTCCAAGGCCGTGCCCTACCAGTACGGCATGCCGCTGCACGTGGCCAAAGTGGTGTCGCTCACCGAGCCGCCGACCCAGGACTGCAAGGTGATCACCGCCGACATGAAGTACATCGACAACAACGGCAAGCCCGAGGAAATCAGCTACCGGAAATTGTCTGACGCGTGCAGTTTCCAGAACTGACAGACCGTTCTGATTTGCGGCCTGGCGGTAGGCGAGCGAGGGCCCTGGCGGTTATGCTCGGGGCCCTCCCTACTGCCGCAAGGATCCGCCATGCAGTTGTCGTTCCGCACGTTGTCGACCTTCACCGCCCTGTTGTGCTTTCTCCTGGCCATCGTCTGGGGCTTTGTGCCTGACGGGCTGCTGGCGATCTGGAGCATCGACTACTCGCCGGCGGCGGGGTTCGTCGCCCGGCGCAGCGCGGTGCTGTTCGCGGCGTTGGGGGTGATGTTCTGGCTGGTGCGCAATGCGCCGCCGTCGGCCACTCGCCATGCGCTGGGCAACGGTTTCACGGTCGGGTGCTTCGGGCTGGCGGTGCTGGGGTTCGGTGAGTGGCTCAATGGCCACGCGGGCCCCGCGATCCTGTTGGCGGTGCTGGTCGAGTTCGCGCTGGGCCTTGGTTTCATGCAGGCCCGGCGCGTGACGGTCGAACTGAGTGAAACGGTAGGTTAGTCAACCCGCCTTCGAGCGTGGCGCGTATTGATGCGCTGAAGTCTGCTGCGCCAGATCCGAACGTAGGCCAGCGATCAGGTCGTTGATCTCACGGCAGCCGTTGAGGTGGCTGGCGTCGATGCCACTGACCAGCAGATCCACCTGGTCGGTCTGGTGGTCGCCGAACACCTTCACCGTCATCGACAGTTCCGGGGTCAGCGTGCATTGGCAGCGTTTCGGCAGAAAGCTGCTTTCAATGATGTTGCGAAGTTCCAAGGCAGACAGAAACATGGCGAACCCTCTCCTTACTGTGAGACTGCCAATCAAGTATTCACGTCGACCGCTGAGGCTTACCCGTGCGGATGTCTCTCCGCTGGTTCCTTGGTGGCTTCAGGCGGCGGTACTGCGAAATGCCCATTGGAGTGTAGGCGCACAAACTCGGTGCGCCGCACCGGAACGACGCATAAAACGTGCCTTTCATCGGTTAGTGCCGTGCCTTTGGGAAATCAGGCACTTGGCGGCACGGGCCAGCATTGTGCCTGTTGCAGATTGCAGGATGGCCCGCTTTGCGCACCGCATTTTGCAACACTTCAAGGGTTTGCATTCATCGCCTACGCTGGTAGAACTGCCCGCCAATTTATCCGACGCCCGCCAGGAGGCTTACATGGGATCCTTTACCGCTTACGCGGCCACCGGCCTGATGGTCGCCAGCCTGTCCACCTTCGCCCACGCCGCCAAACTCGAAGACGTGGCGCCCTACCCCAAGGCTGAAGCGGGTTTCACCCGCCAGGTCATCCACCTGCCGCAGCAAGCCGACGAAGACAACTTCAAGGTCGAGATCATGGCCGGCAAGACCCTGGAGGTGGACTGCAACCGCCAGCACCTGGGCGGCAGCCTGCAGGAAAAGAACCTTGAAGGCTGGGGTTATCCGTTCTACCGCCTGGAGAAGGTCTCCGGCCCGGTGAGCACCCTGATGGCCTGCCCGCCGGAATCCAAGAAGAAACGCGCGTTCGTGCCGGTGGTCGGCGACGGCTTCCTGCTGCGCTACAACAGCAAGCTGCCGATCGTGGTGTACGCGCCGAGCGACGTCGAAGTGCGCTTTCGCGTCTGGTCGGCCGCCGACAAGGTCGGCGTTGCCCTGCCGGAATGACCTCACACCGCTGAGCCGCACGCCGCCACGCGCTCCGCCACATGGCGCAGGCTGTCGAAGTTGATGTTGGCGCCGGAATCGATGGCGATGAACGTCCGGTTCCGGGCGCCGGTCTGGGCCACGTACCGCTTGATCCCGGCCACCGCCAGCGCGCCGGAAGGTTCGGTGATCGAGCGGGTATCGTCGTAGATGTTCTTGATCGCCGCGCAGAGTTCGTCGTTGCTGACGGTGACCACCTCATCCACGCAGAACCGGCAGACCTCGAAACCGTAGGCGCCGATCTGCGCCACGGCCACGCCGTCGGCGAAGGTGCCGACGCTGGGCAGCACCACCCGTTCCCCCGCCGCCATCGCGGCTTTCAGGCAGGCCGAGTGTTCCGACTCGACGCCGATGATCCGCACCTCGGGCCGCAGGTATTTGACGTAAGCGGCGATGCCCGCGATCAATCCGCCGCCGCCCACCGGGACGAAGATCGCATCCAGTTCGCCTTGGTGTTGCCGCAGGATCTCCATGGCCACGGTGCCCTGCCCGGCGATCACGTCCGGGTCGTCGAACGGCGGGACGAAGGTGCGCCCGGTCTGCTCGGCCAGTTGCAGCGCATGGGCCAGGGCGAACGGAAAGCTCTCGCCCTGCTGGAGCGCCTCGGCGCCGCGGCTGCGCACCCCCAGCACTTTCAGTTCGGGCGTGGTGGTCGGCATGACGATGGTGGCGGCGATCCCCAGTTCCCGGGCGGCCAACGCCACGCCTTGGGCATGGTTGCCCGCCGACGCGGTGATCACGCCGCAGGCCTTTTGCTCGTCGGTCAATTGCACCAGGCGGTTGTAGGCGCCGCGGATCTTGAACGAGAACGTCGGCTGCAGGTCCTCGCGCTTGAGCAGGATGCGGTTGCCGAGCATGGCGGACAAGGCCGGCGCCGCCTGCAACGGCGTGCGCACCGCCAGTTCGTAGACCGGCGCGGCGAGGATCCTTTTCACATACTGTTCAAGCAGGGCTTGCTGGGCGGGGCTGTGGCGCATGGTCGTCTCCTGACGTTGGTTGGAGCCCCGGAGACAGAAAGAAAAAACCCGCCTCAAGGGCGGGTTCGGTGCTGCAGCCGTGCGCTAGCCCGCCAGATGAGGAATGGCGGTAATAATAATGCTCGGCTGAAGAAGCAGTACGGTGCAGGTCATGGGCTGGAAAGTAGCCTGAGGCCGGCTGGCAAGTCAATGGCGGATGCCGTCACCTGGCCAGCCGCCTGAGCCCCAGCAGCATCCCGCCCGCCGCCAGCACCATCGCCCCGAGAAACAGCGGGTACGACACCCACCACGGGGTTCCGGCGGTCATCATGCTGAACTCGGACATCCCGCCGATGCTCGCGATCAGGTTGAGCGGCAGAAACACCACGTTGATCAGCGTGAGCTTGCGCAGCAGGCCGTTGGTGCTGTTGTTCATCAGGTTGCCCCGCGCATCGATCAGCCCGGAAAACACCGTCGAATAGATTTCCGCCTGCTTGTAGCACTGGTTGTTTTCGATGATCAGGTCGTCGATCAGGCCGAGGGCTTCGCTGCCGAAGTGCTGCTTTTCCGCGTGGTTGCGCAGCCGGGTGAGCACCGCGCCGTTGCTGTGCAGGGCGTTGATGTAATAGATCAGGCTTTCGCTGAGGTTGAACATCTGCATCAGGTGCTGGTTCTGCATCGAGGCGTTGAACTTCTGTTGCAGCTCCCGGGCGACCAGTTTGATCACCTTCAGATGCCCGAGGTAGTGATGGATGTTGTTGAACAGCAGATCGAGCAACACGTCCAGCGGCGTGTTCAGCGGCCGCCCCGTGCCCAGGCCGTGCAGCGGCGTGTCGTCGGTGGCGATCACCAGCAATTGCCCCGGTGAGAACAGCAGGCCGCAGGACGACACCTCGAACGCCAGGCTGCCGCCGCCGGCGTACTTCTCGGGGCGTTTCCAGATCAGGAACAGATGGTCCGGGTGGAACTCGATCCGCGAGACCTCGTCCGGGTCCAGCGCCGAGGCCAACGCATGTGCGTCGAGCTTGAAGTGACTGTGCAGCAGATCCCGTTCGGCGGCGTCGGGGTCGCTGAACAGCATGACGTCGGCGTCGAGCCGTTCGACCCGGTGCAACGATCCATGGCTGAGCGCAAAACCGCTGATCATCGGCGCGTCACCAGGCCTGACCGCGGCGCTTGAGTTCCAGGCGCCGCACGAACTCCTCCAGCACCAGCGAATACAGATCGTCCTGCAGATAGGCGTCTTCGATGCCGGCGTCCAGGTTCGGGTTGTCGTTGACTTCGATGACCACCACCTTGTCGCCGGCCTGCTTGAGGTCGACGCCGTAGAGCCCGTCGCCGATCAGGTTGGCCGTCTTCACCGCCAGCTCCACCACTGCCCTCGGCGCTTCGTGGATCGGCAGCGTGCGGCATTCGCCATTGACGTCCTGGCCCTTGGCCTTGTGGTTGTAGATCTGCCAATGGCCCTTGGACATGAAGTACTGGCAGGCAAAGATCGGCTTGCGGTTGAGCACGCCGATGCGCCAGTCGTATTCGGTGTAGAAGAACTCCTGGGCGAGCAACAGCACCGAATGCTCGAACAGTTCGGCGGTGGCCTCCAGCAGCGCCTGCTGGCTTTCGACCTTGATCACGCCACGGGAGAAGCAGCCGTCGGGGATCTTCAGCACCAGCGGAAAGCCGAGGCGCTCGCCGACCCGTTCGAAGTCTTCCGGTCGCTCCTTGTAGAGGATTTCCGTGGCGGGCATGCCCAGCTGATGGCTGCCGAGCAGGTCGGTCAGGTACACCTTGTTGGTGCAGCGCAGGATCGACGCCGGGTCGTCCATCACCACCAGCCCTTCGCTCTCGGCCTTCTTGGCGAAGCGGTAGGTGTGGTTGTCGACGCTGGTGGTCTCGCGGATCAACAGGCCGTCGTACTCGGCCAATCGCGCGTAGTCCTTGCGCTCGATCAGCTCCACGTCGATGCCCATGCCTTTGCCGACCCGCACGAAGTTGGCCAGCGCACGGGCGTTGGACGGCGGCAGCGCCTCTTGGGGATCGTGCAGGATCGCCAGGTCGTAACGGGCCACCTGACGGGAGCGCGGGAGACGCCAGACTTTACGGCTGAAACCGTCCAGGGCATTGGCGAACTGGTCTTCCTGGTCGTCACGCAACATGTGCAGCGACCCCGACTTGATGCCCTCGATGTGCCAACCGTTAGTTCGCTTGAATTCAACTAACAGGATCGGACACGGAAACACTTCAAACAACTGACGGGCCAGATCCTGTAAGGGTTCAATATGTGTCCGACCAAAGTACAGCGTCAGCGTAAACCCTTCCGTATCGCTGTAGAGATGATGGCTGAGGGCTCTTTCCAGGGTTTTGTCCAGATCCTCCAGCGCCAACCCGTAGAGCGACTTGCGCGTCAGCTCGCTGATGGTCTTCACCGAAGGAATGACCCTGTGCCCACGGGCCTCGGCCAGCAGCGAGCAGTAATAACCGTGCCCCAGGTACTTGTAGCTGCGGCACAGGTTGATCACCTGCACCCGCTTGCCCGGCTCGCTGCCGGGGGTTTGCTCCAGGTATTCCTGGGCGGTGACGATGTCTTCGCTGGGGAAGTAAGAGGCCCAATCTTCCTTGCGCTCGACAATGATCAGCACCCGGCTGGAAGTTGCAACGACCGGATTTAAATAAGTTGCCGCCGGCAAACTTTGCCCGGATACTTCGCGCCAATGACCCTGTACCGCTGACATAGAAATCGATCCGTTGGAGAACAAGACCATTTCTATTAAGCACGAAGTTTTTCGAAAGTCCCGTTTCGTTACGCAACTTTTACGGTGGTCATATGAACCCTGTCTTTCGTCTGGCGACAACCGAAGACCTGCCGGCGCTGATGGCGCTGGAGACGCAATGCTTCACCACGGACCGGCTCACCGCCCGCAGTTTCCAGTGGATGATCACCCGTGCCCACGGGCAACTGTGGGTGGCCACTCACGCTGGGCAATTGGCGGGGTATGCGCTGGTGCTGTTTCATCGCGGCACGTCGCTGGCCCGGCTGTATTCCATCGCCATCGCGGCCTCGGCACGGGGCGCCGGGTTGGGCAAGCAATTGCTGAACCGCATCGAGGCCTGCGCGCTGGAGCATGATTGCGCCTACCTGCGGCTGGAAGTGCGCACCGACAACCCCGCAGCCATCGCGCTGTACGAGCGCAACGGCTATCGGCGCTTTGCGCTGATCCACGATTACTACGAGGACCATGCCGACGCGTTGCGCCTGGAGAAGCGCATCCTTCAGCACCGCGATTCCCGCAGCGTCAACGTCCCCTATTACCGGCAAACCACCGATTTCACCTGCGGCCCGGCCTGCTTGCTGATGGCCATGGGCACGTTGCAGCCCGGGCGGACGCTGGAGCGCCAGGAAGAAGTGCAGCTCTGGCGCGAGGCGACCACGGTGTTCATGACGTCCGGCCATGGCGGCTGCAGCCCGCAGGGGCTGGCGCTGGCGGCGTGGCGTCGGGGCTTTCGGGTGCGCCTGCAATTGAGCATGGCCGGGCCGCTGTTCCTCGACGGCGTGCGTGGCGAGCATAAAAAGGACGTCATGCGCCTGGTGCACGAGGCGTTCATCGCGCAATTGCGTGAGACCGATGTCGAACAGACCGTCGGTTCGGCACTGGACCTGCCCCGTTTGCTGGAGGTTGGCGGGCAACCCCTTGTGCTGATCAGCAGCTACCGCCTGACCCGCTCCAAATCACCGCACTGGGTGATCGTCACCGACTGCGACGAGGAGTTCGTCTACCTGCACGACCCGGATGTCGACCACAGCCTGCATCGCCAGCCCATGGACTGCCAGCATGTGCCGGTCAGCCATGGCGAGTTCGAGAAGATGAGCCGCTTCGGCCGGGGGAAGCTCCGGGCGGCGGTGGTGGTGTTTGCCTGTCAGGAGTAATGCCGGATGGCATGTGCAGTGCGAAATTCCTGTAGGAGCCAGCCTGCTGGCGATAGCGGCCTGCCTGACACACTGATGCCAGATGCACCGCCCTCATCGCGAGCAGGCTCGCTCCCACAGGGGATCTGTGCCGTGCGCAAATCCTGTGGGAGCCAGCCTGCTGGCGATGGCCGGCACCGCCGCTCCCACAGGATACGGGGCTATTTCAGGCCGACCTTGTACAGCGAGCCGTCCGTCTCGTCCGTCAGCACGTAGAGGTAGCCATCCGGCCCTTGGCGCACATCGCGGATCCGCTGTTTCAACTCACCCAGCAAACGCTCTTCGTGCACTACCCTGTCGCCGTCGAACTGCAGGCGGATCAGCTCCTGGCCCACCAGCGCGCCGATGAACGCGTTGTGCTGCCAGGTCTTGAAACGGTCGCCATCGTAGAACGCCAGGCCGGTCACGCCCGGTGACTTTTCCCAGACATGATGGGGGCCGACCGTGCCCTCGGCGGTCTTGCCTTTAGCTTCCGGGATGGGCTGCATCGAATAGTTGATGCCGTGGGTCGCCAGCGGCCAGCCATAGTTCTTGCCGCGCTCGATGATGTTCACCTCATCGCCCCCGCGCGGGCCGTGCTCGTTTTCCCACAGCGTGCCGCTCCACGGGTTGAGCGCCGCCCCCTGCGGGTTTCGGTGGCCGTAGGACCAGATCTCCGGCCGCACGCCGGACTGACCGACGAAGGGGTTGTCGTCCGGCACCTTGCCGTCCGGGTACAGCCGCACGATCTTGCCTTGCAGCTTGTCCAGGTCCTGGGCGGTCGGCCGGTCGTTGTTTTCGCCCAGGGTGATGAATAGGAAGCCGTCGCGGTCGAACACCAGCCGCGAGCCGAAATGGTTGCCGACCGACAGCTTGGGCTCCTGGCGGAAGATCACCTGGAAGTCTTTCAGCGTCTGCATGTCGTCCGAGAGGCGCCCGCGACCGACCGCCGTTCCCGCCTTGTCGCCGGCGCCGCCACCCTCGGCGTAGGACAGGTACACAAGCCGGTCCTCCTTGAACGACGGCGACAGCGCCACATCCAACAGGCCGCCCTGCCCCTTGGCCCACACGCTGGGCACGCCGCCGATCGGCGCAGACGTCTTGCCGTCCGCGCTCACCCGCCGCAGATGGCCGGGGCGCTCGGTCACCAGCATGCCTTGGCCGTCCGGCAGGAACGCCAGCGCCCAGGGGTGTTCGAGGCCTTGGGCGATGGTGGTGACTTGCAGGGTGCCCTGCTCGCTCTGCAGTTCCTTCACGGGCGCAGCGGTCGCCGACAGGGTGAAACTCGCCAATGCTCCGGCGCACAGGCCGGCCAACAGGGTTTTACGCAACATGCACGATTCCTTTTGTTCGCTTGAAGGGCTGACGGAAACGGCCTCCGCCGATCAACGGTTGCTGCCGGTGTCCCGCACCGGCGGATTGGGAATGAACGTGGGCGGTGTGGCCGGCACCGAGCGCTGGGGCTGGCCATTGCCGATGCCACGGTTTTCAAGGGTAGGCGGACGCGGCACCGGAACGGTGTTCGGCCCTTGCAGGGCAGGCGCGCTGGGCTGGGTGCCCTGCATGCTGTTGGGATTGGCCCGGCGGATCGGGCTGTTGTAGGGGTTGTTGCTGTTGCCGGTCGGGCTTTGGGCCAGCAACGGCATGGCAGGCGGCGCAGTGACGTCGGCCTGCGCCAGGCCGCCACTGAGGATCAGGGCGGCGATGCCTGACAGATAACGGTTCATGATCGACCTCGGGGCGCGTGGACTGAAGCGTTCGAGTCCACGCTACGCCGAGGGTTCGGATTTGTTAACCCGTGAGGGACGGGCAACCTGTAACAGGGCGTGATTGCCGTTGAGGGTGGTGTCGGGTTCGTGTCGAACACAACATCAGTGAACGACCCGGAACCTGTGGGAGCGGGCTTGCCCGCGATGGCGTCCGCAAGAACGCCACCGAACTCAGATCAGAATGAAGATCGCCAGCAGACCGCCGAAGATCGCCCACTTTTCCATGTAGTAGCGCGCACGGTTGCGCTTCTTCAGTTCCTTGCCGCGCAGGCGCACCTTGTAGATCTTGGTGAACAGGCGGTTGATCCCGCCGGTGCGGTCGCCCGCGTCGTTCGGCGCGCCGGCCGCCGACATCACGGTGCGGCTGAACCAGCTGTTGAACGCCGCCGCCCAACGGTACTTCATCGGACGCTCGATATCGCAGAACAGGATGATGCGGTTCTGGTCGGTGGTGTTTTCGGCGTAGTGGATGTAGGTCTCGTCGAACATCACCGCTTCGCCGTCGCGCCAGTGGTAGTTCTCGCCGTCGACGTTGATGTAGCAGCCGGCGTCGTTCGGCGTTTCCAGGCCCAGGTGATAGCGGTACGAGCCGGCGTACGGGTCGCGGTGGCGCACCAGTTTGGAGCCCGGCGGCAGTTCGGCGAACATCGCCGCCTTGATAGAACCGATGCTCTGCACCAGCTCTGTGGTGCG
The DNA here is from genome assembly GCF_002113595.1 of Pseudomonas sp. B3(2017). Classification (NCBI taxonomy): domain Bacteria; kingdom Pseudomonadati; phylum Pseudomonadota; class Gammaproteobacteria; order Pseudomonadales; family Pseudomonadaceae; genus Pseudomonas; species Pseudomonas sp. B3(2017). Next base: position 29,279 of record NZ_NEIU01000031.1, on the reverse strand, counting down.
CGGGCACAGTTTCATGGCCGACGGGTGGCTGTCGCCGTACCACTTCAGGTAGAAGCGCTTCCAGCCGGTCTTGAAGAACGAGTTGAAACCGACGTCGTCGTATTGGTTCGAGCGCTTGATCTCACCGGCGCGCAGAAGGTTCTGACCTTCTTCGCGGATTTCTTCCCAGTGGGCCTGCAACGGGCTCAGGTCCGGAAAGTCCGCCGGATTGAGGTAAGGCTTGTTGGGCATCTTGGAGAACAGATAAAGGAAGCAATTGACCGGCGCCAGAAACGTGGAGTGGTCGCTCAACTGACGACCGAGCTTGTGGCGCACGCGACCGCGCAGGTGCACGTATGCAATGGAAATGACATATACAGCGGCAATGATGAGTTTCACGGAAATCGTCACACGTCAGAAGTGAACAAACTGCGCGCCCCGAAGGCGTCGGCCAGCGGCCTGCGGCAGTGGTCTGAAAACAAAACAGCGTCCCGATGGCGCATCCTTGAGCCCATGCCGCACCGGGCATTGGGTGAATGGATGGCATTTTAGCCACAGTTTGTAACCAATAGTGAACCTTCATCTGTGAAAAACTGTCCCGCTAAGGCGCCGATCGCGCGAACAAGGCGTGATCGCCCTATCGCTCGCACGGCCAGACCAGTACAATCGCCGCCAAACTTTACAGGCCCCTGGGCTGATGACGGGACGCACCCCGCTTCGGCGTGCTTCGACTCGGGCCCAGCGCACCCGCCGCCTCCTCGCTTTTCAGATTGCCTCGCAGGAAAAACCTTTGATTTCTACAGCTAACATCACGATGCAGTTCGGCGCCAAGCCGCTGTTCGAAAACGTTTCGGTCAAGTTCAACAACGGCAACCGCTATGGCCTGATCGGCGCCAACGGTTGCGGCAAGTCGACCTTCATGAAGATCCTCGGCAGCGACCTCGAACCGTCCGCCGGCCAGGTGATGCTCGAACCGAACGTGCGCCTGGGTAAACTGCGCCAGGATCAGTTCGCCTACGAAGAATTCACCGTGATCGACACCGTGATCATGGGCCACGAAGAGCTGTGGAAGGTCAAGGCCGAGCGCGACCGCATCTACTCGCTGCCGGAAATGACCGAAGAAGACGGCATGGCCGTGGCCGAGCTGGAGACCGAGTTCGCCGAGATGGACGGCTACACCGCCGAATCCCGCGCCGGCGAGCTGCTGCTGGGCCTGGGCATTCCGCTGGAGCAGCATTTCGGCCCGATGACCGAAGTCGCCCCGGGCTGGAAGCTGCGGGTGCTGCTGGCCCAGGCGCTGTTCTCCGATCCGGAAGTGCTGCTGCTCGACGAACCGACCAACCACCTGGACATCAACACCATCCGCTGGCTGGAAAACATTCTCACGGCGCGTAACAGCACCATGATCATCATTTCCCACGACCGGCACTTCCTGAACAGCGTCTGCACCCACATGGCCGACCTGGACTACGGCGAACTGCGCCTGTTCCCGGGCAACTACGACGAGTACATGACCGCGGCGACCCAGTCCCGCGAGCAGCTGCTGGCCGACAACGCCAAGAAGAAAGCCCAGATCGCCGAACTGCAGACGTTCGTCAGCCGCTTCTCGGCCAACGCCTCGAAAGCCAAGCAGGCCACCTCCCGCGCCAAGCAGATCGACAAGATCCAACTGGCCGAGGTCAAGCCATCGAGCCGCGTGAGCCCGTTCATCCGTTTCGACCAGAACAAGAAGCTGCACCGTCAGGCCGTGACCATCGAGCGCATGTCCAAAGGCTTCGACGACAAGGTCCTGTTCAAGAACTTCAGCTTCACCGTCGAAGCCGGCGAGCGCGTGGCGATCATCGGTCCGAACGGCATCGGCAAGACCACCCTGCTGCGCACCCTGATGGGCGAGCTGACCCCGGACGCAGGTTCGGTGAAGTGGACCGAAAGCGCGGAGCTGGGCTACTACGCCCAGGACCATGCCCACGACTTCGAAGACGACGTCACCCTGTTCGACTGGATGGGCCAGTGGACCCAGGGCGAGCAGATGATCCGCGGCACCCTGGGCCGGATGCTGTTCTCCAACGACGAGATCCTCAAGTCGGTGAAGGTCATTTCCGGTGGTGAGCAAGGCCGCATGCTGTTCGGCAAGCTGACCCTGCAGAAGCCGAACGTGCTGGTGATGGACGAACCGACCAACCACCTGGACATGGAATCGATCGAGGCGCTCAACCTGGCGCTGGAGAACTACCCCGGCACGCTGATCTTCGTCAGCCACGACCGTGAGTTCGTGTCGTCCCTGGCCACCCGCATCATCGAACTGAGCCCGAACGGCGTGACCGACTTCAGCGGCACCTACGATGATTACCTGCGTAGCCAGGGTGTGGTGTTCTAAGGGCTGCTGTCAGCCTCAAGCCGCAAGCTGCATGTGATAAGCCCTGTCCTGGTGACAGGGCTTTTTGCATTCTGCGGCCTTGGGATTTTCCTCAGGGGGGCAGTTGTCTGGATCATGCCCTGCGCTGCCCGGACTGCCGCCATCGCTGGCAAGCCAGCTCCCACAGGGATTCCGGTCGCCCACAAGTTCCCGGTAAACCCAAATACCTGTAGGAGCTTGCCTGCAAGCGATGAGGCCCGCACTGCCAACATCTATGGAACTTGGACTGCCGCCATCGCCAGCAGGCTGGCTCCTACAGTGGATCCCGGTCGTCCGCAGATCCCGGTACACCCCAAAAACCTGTGGGAGCTGGCTTGCCAGCGATGAGGCCCGCACTGTCGACCTCTTTCGGTCAGTCATATCGTTAGCCTGCTTCCTTTTACCCCGCACAAAAGCCATGATGCCGTATCTCCCACCGCCGCCCGCGAACGAGTCCCCATGTCTGCGCAGCAACCGCCGTCGCAAAGCTCCCTGTCGATCACCCTGCAGATCGTTTCCATCGTCTTCTACACCTTCATCGCCTTCCTCTGCATCGGCCTGCCGATTGCGGTGTTGCCGGGCTACGTCCACGAGCAGCTCGGCTTCAGCGCGGTGATCGCGGGGCTGACCATCGGCTCGCAGTACCTGGCCACCCTGCTCAGCCGGCCGATGGCCGGGCGCATGTCGGACAGCGTCGGCACCAAGCGGGCGATCGTGTACGGCTTGTCGGGGATTGTCCTGAGCGGCGCGCTGACCTTGGTCTCCACGTTGCTGCAGAGCGTTCCGCTGCTGAGCCTGGTGATCCTGATCACCGCCCGCCTGCTGCTCGGCATCGCCCAAGGGCTGATCGGCGTGGGCACCATCAGTTGGTGCATGGGCCAGGTCGGCGCCGAGCACACGGCCCGTTCGATCTCCTGGAACGGCATCGCCTCCTACGGCGCCATCGCCATCGGCGCGCCGCTGGGGGTGGTGATGGTGGCCGATTACGGCTTCGCCAGCCTCGGCATCGCCCTGTCGGCGCTGGCGGCGGGGGCGCTGCTGCTGATCCGCAACAAGCCGTCGGTGCCGGTGGTGCGCGGCGAACGCCTGCCGTTCCGGGCCGTGTTCGGCCGGATCGCCCCCTACGGCGCCAGCCTGTGCCTGGCGTCCATCGGCTACGGCACGCTGACCACGTTCATCACGCTGTATTACCTCAACCGTGGCTGGACGGGCGCGGCCTACTGCCTGACGGTGTTCGGCGTCTGCTTCATTCTGTCGCGTCTGGTGTTCATCTCGGCCATCAACCGTTTCGGCGGTTTTACCTCGGCCATTGCCTGCATGATCATCGAGACCCTGGGCCTGGTGCTGCTGTGGCTGGCGCCTTCCACGCTCACGGCGCTGATCGGTGCAGGGCTGACCGGGCTCGGCCTGTCGCTGGTGTACCCGGCGCTCGGCGTAGAGGCCATCAAACAAGTGCCAGGCTCCAGCCGCGGCGCGGGCCTGGGCGCGTATGCGGTGTTTTTCGACCTGGCGCTGGCGATCGCCGGGCCATTGATGGGCGCGGTGGCGCTGAACCTGGGGTATTCGTGGATTTTCTTCTGCGCGGCGGTGCTGTCGGTGGGCGGACTGGGGTTGACGCTGATGCTCAAACGACGTGCGGCCTGATCTTGCCCTTGTGGGAGCCAGCCTGCTGGCGAAACGGTCAACCAGGCGTTGAATGACAGATGGCTATCGCCAGCAGGCTGGCTCCCACAGGGGACATCGGGGTTTCACTGGTCTGCGGTCTCCCACAGGGGATATCGGGGGTTCATTGGTCTGCGGTCTGCATCCCCGCCCGGCTGGGCCGGCCCAGCACCCGGGAGAAGAACCGCCCGGCCTCGGAGATCAGGTTGCGGTGGATGTCTTCGCGGTCCACACCGTCGGCGTCGGTGCACAGGGCGGGCATGGCGACGATCTGCTCTTCGTTGCACGGCGCCATGAACACGAAATGCCCGGCCCCGGCCAGCAGCTTGAAGTCCGGCGCGGTCGGCAGCTTGCGCGCCAGGGCGGCGGCGTTCTTGTCGAAGGCCACCAGTTTGTCGCCGTCGCCGCTGTACATCAGCACCGGCACATGCACGTCGGCCAGCGTCTGGCGGCCGAACTTGAGGCTCAGCGGCGCCATCAGCAGCAAGGCATGCACCCGTGGATCGGCCACCGGCTGGAGGTCGTCGCGGTCGACGATCAGCTCGCCCTGGGTGTTGCAGGCGTCGCGGTCGTCCGGGCGCTCCTGGCAATAGCGGCGCAGGCGATCCAGGTCCGGCGTGGCGCCCGAAAGGATCAGCGCCGTCTCGCCGCCGGCCGAATAGCCGATCACCCCGACCTGCTCGGCGTTGACGAACGGCGCGAGCATGCGGTCGCCGAGGGTGGCGGAGATGGCTTCGGAAATCTGGATCGGCCGGCCGTACAGGTTGCTCAAGGTACCGAGGCGGCTGTGGTCCTTGGAGTTGTCGCCGGGGTGGATCACCGCCACCACCACGAACCCCTTGCGCGCCAGCGACGTGGCGAGGTCATGCAGCGCCAGCGGCGTGCCGGTGTTGCCGTGGGACAGCATCAGCATCGGGAAGCGGCCGATGGCGACCTTGACGTCTTCGCCGGCCTCGACCGTGTAGCCCTCAAGCTTGCTGGTGTGCTCTCGGTCGCTGGACGGGTAGAACGCGATGGCGCGCATCGGCTGCAGATCCAGGGGGTCGAGGAAGGTCATCTCGTGGAAGCCGACGCTCCAGCGAGGATGCTGCCCAGGCGCCGCGTGCACTGAGTTCAGGCTGCCGAGCAGGCAAATCAGTAACGTTGCACAAAGACGCATCATGGGATGCCCCACCCTGTGTTACTCAATCGAAAGATCCGTTGCGGTCCGATGCGCGAAACACCGTGGTTTTGGCGTTCCTGCGCGTCGCTGCACTCAGACGTCGAACGTTTGACTGCATAACCCGGGCCAGATTATGTAACAGTCAGAAACAAAAAACTCCGTATTCGGCCCTTGCAGAACCAGAATACAGAGTTTTTTGAGGTTTACCTGAACAGACGCTGTTCTTTACGCAAGCCTTACGCGGCGGCGAACAGTTGCTCGCTGATCTGCGTGTGAGCGGCGTTCATGGCGTTGTTGCGCACTTCCTCACCGTAGGCCAGGCCTTCGGCACGGACGATTTCGATGTCGGTGATGCCGAGGAAGCCCAGCACCAGCTTCAGGTACTCTTCGTGGGCGATGCCGCTGGCCTGGCCGGCGTGCAGACCGCCGGCGGTGGACACGATCACCACTTTCTTGCCGCCGCACAGGCCTTCGGGACCGGCTTCGGTGTAGCGGAAGGTCTGGCCGGCCACGGCGACGCGGTCGATCCACGCCTTGAGCTGGGTCGGAATGGTGAAGTTGTACATCGGCGCAGCGATCACGATGGCGTCTGCGGCTTTGAATTCGGCCAGGGTGGTGGCGCTGAGTTCGGCTTCGTGCTGCTGGGCGGCGTCACGCAGTTCGGCGGTGGTGCCGGCGGCCACCAGGGTGGTCGACGAGAAGTGGCTGATGGCGTCGGCGGCCAAGTCGCGGTAGGTCACCACGGCGCTTGGCTCGGCGGCTTGCCAGGCTTGCACGACTTCCTTGCTCAGCTGACGGGATGCAGAGTTGTCGCCCAGAATGCTCGAATCGATGTGCAGCAGTTTCATGTGGAATCTCCTGGAAAGAATCGCCGATGGCGACGGAATGGAGACAATCCTACAGACGAAACCAATAGATGATTAGACGGTAACAATGCGATAGTTTGTCCCACTGATAGAACAGTCGGATTTCACCATGCAAGACCTCAACGATCTCTACTATTTCGCCAAGGTGGTCGAGGCCGGCGGATTCGCCGCCGCCGGCCGCCTGCTCGGCATTCCCAAGTCGCGCCTGTCGCGGCGGATCGCCGAGCTGGAAGAGCGCCTCGGCGCCCGGCTGCTGCAGCGCACCACCCGCCAACTGAAGCTCACCGCCGTCGGCGAACGCTACCTGCGCCACTGTCAGGCCATGCTGCTGGAGGCGGAAATGGCGGACGAAGCCGTCGCCAGCATGTCCAGCGAGCCCCGGGGCCGGTTGCGGGTGTCCTGCCCGACGGGGCTGGCCCATGAAATGCTGCCGATGGTCATCAGCGATTTCCTGGGCAAGTTCCCCCAAGTGCAGCTGGAAGTGATCCTGCTCAACCGCCGGGTCGACCTGATCACCGAAGGCGTCGACATCGCCCTGCGCGTGCGCGAGCACGGCGACGAAGACCCGATGCTGGTCACCCGCCGTTTGCGTCAGGCGCAGATGGTCGTGGTGGCGAGCCCTTCCTTTATAGAGGGCGTCGAGATCCGGCATCCCCAGGACCTGAGAAACCTGCCGGTGCTCGGCGCCCTGGAACCTGACCGGATGGTGCATGTGCGCCTGCTCGACGAACACGGCAAGAGCTGCGACCTGGCGCTGGAGGCCCGCCTCGGCATCGACGACTTCATCGTGCGCAAGGCTTGCGTGCTGGCCGGGCAAGGCTTCACCCTGCTGCCGATGATGTATTGCGAAGCGGAGCTGAACAACGGCACGCTGGTGCAGTTGCTGCCGGGCTGGTCATTGCCCGGCGGCTGGCTGCAAGCGGTGTATCCGCACCGGCGCGGGGTGATGCCGGCGGTGCGCGCGTGGATCGACCACCTGGTCGAATCGTTCAATGCCTGCGGAGAGCGCCTGTTATGAAACAAGGAAAGATGAGCGAAACGGACGTCGCCGCGTTCTGCCTGACGTTGCCCGGTGTGCGGGAGGATTACAAATGGGGTGGCGTGCGGGTGTTTTCGGTGGCCGGCAACAAGATGTTCGCCTTGCAGGGGCTGCGCGGTGAGTCGCTCGCTTTCAAGGTCGACAAGGATCTGTTCCTCGGCCACTGCGACCGCCCGGGCATCGGCCCGGCGCCGTACCTGGCGCGGGCGCAGTGGATCATCATGCACCCGCCCTACCCGCTGGGCGCCGAGGAACTGCAAGGGTTGCTGCAGCGCTCGCACCAGTTGGTGGTGGGCAAGCTGCCCAAGCGTACGCAGGTCGGGTTGTTGCTTTGATCGGTTGGCGCTTTGGGGCGAGCCCATCGCCAGCAGGCTGGCTCCCACAGGGTTCTGCAGTGACCGCAGACTCTGCGTTCAACAGCCATCCCTTGTGGGAGCCAGCCTGCTGGCGATAGCGGCGACCCATCCAGCCTCGCCGGACCAGGCCGACCGCCGAGCCAAAGGCCAACCACCGCTCAAAACACCGCTGACAGCGCCGCCCCGTAGAACAGCCGGTCGATCCAGAACATCTGGTGCAGCCCCACGATCATCCAGAACACGATCTGGAACGACGCCTTGCGCGTCTTGTGGCGGAACACCTGCTGCGCGATCAGCGCGCCCGGCCAGCCGCCGGCCAGCTCCACCGCGTGCAGGATGTTCTCCGGCGTGCGCCAGGCCTCGTTGCGGGCCTTGCGCTTGTCGCCCCAGTACAGGAAGAACGCCACCGCGCTGACGACGCCGTAGGCCGCCAGCGGGATCAACGAGATCCCGTGCAGCCACATCGACAGCGAGCCGTACAGCGGCAGCGCGCACACGGCCAGGAACACCGCCAGTTTGACCTTCAGGTGCTGGACACCGCCCCCGCGGCGGGCGCGGGGATCGCTCATGGCTTGGCCGCCGACCAGTCCACCCAGCCGAACTGCCAGGTCGCCAGGATCACCAGGCCGAACACGATCCGGTACCAGGCGAACGCCGCGTAGCTGTGGCTGCCGATGAACTTGAGCAGCCCGCGCACGGCGATCATGGCGAAGATGAACGCGGTGACGAAGCCGATGGCGAACACCGGAAAGTCCGCCGGCACGAACAGGTCGCGGTACTTGTAGCCCGAATACACCGCCGCACCGACCATGGTCGGCATGGCCAGGAAGAACGAGAACTCGGTAGCGGTCTTGCGCGACAGGCCGAACAGCAGGCCGCCGATGATGGTCGAGCCGGAACGCGAGGTGCCGGGGATCATCGCCAGGCACTGGGCGAAGCCGATCTTCAGCGCGTCCGTCCAGGTGATGTCATCGACCGTTTCGGCGTGCACTTCATGCTGCCGGCGCTCGGCCCACAGCATGACGAAGCCGCCCAGCACCAGCGCAGTGGCCACGGTGATGGGGTTGAACAGGTAATGGTGGATCAGGTCGGCGAAGACCACCCCCAGCACCACGGCGGGCAGGAAGGCGATCAGCAGGTTGGCGGTGAAGCGCCGCGCCCCCGGCTGGGTCGGCAGCCCGACGACCACGTCGAAGATCTTGCGACGAAATTCCCAGACCACCGCCAGGATGGCGCCGAGCTGGATGATGATGTTGAACGCCATGGCCCGTTCGCCGCCGAAGTCGAGCAAGTCGGCGACAATGATCTGGTGTCCGGTACTGGAAATGGGCAAAAACTCCGTCAGCCCTTCTACAACTCCTAGAATCAATGCCTGCAAGGCGGTCCAAAGATCCATCGATCCCCCAAAGAGCGATGCCCGGCGGCATGCCCCGATAATATTTTTTCAATCGTTCACTGCGAGAAGCGTAGCCGCTGCGGTGCGGTGCGCACACGCACAGAATCCACATCAAAGGGTCAAAATTCCGTGAAGAATCAATCGCCATTCAGGTTTTTCCGTGCGGGGCCGAAATCCTAACAGACAAGCCGAAATAACGCTGTGCGTTATACGACTTGGGTCGCGTAGGCGCCCGTCCCGAAACGTGGTTGGATGCTGGCGGCGTTTTATGACAAGAACAAGAAACCGGAGTGACAGCGTTATGAACAGCTTGCGCAGTGTGTCGATCAGCCGACGCTTGTGGCTCATCTTGATTGTGGCGGTGGTCATGCTGCTGACCCTGGGCGTGTTGATGCTCAAGCAGGTGCACGACGGCCTGTACCACGCCAAGGCGCAGAAGACCCAGCACGTGGTGCAGACCGCGGCTGGCCTGCTGACCTACTACCAGGGCCTGGAAGCGGCCGGAACCCTGACCCGCGACGCCGCGCAGAAGCAGGCGCTGACCGCCATCCGCGGCCTGCGCTACGACCAGAACGACTACTTCTGGATCAACGACCTCACCCCTGTGATGGTCATGCACCCCACCAACCCCAAGCTTGAAGGCCAGAACCTTTCGGCGATCCGCGACCCGGACGGCTTTGCGGTGTTCAACGAGATGGTCGCCATCGCCAAGTCCAAGGGCGCCGGCATGGTCGACTACCGCTGGCCGAAACCCGGCGCCAGCGAGCCCGTAGCCAAGACCTCCTACGTCAAGCTGTTCGAGCCGTGGGGCTGGGTGATCGGCTCCGGCGTGTACATCGACGACGTGCAGGCCGAATTCCAGGGCCAGGTGCTGAAGGCTTCGGCGGTCGGCCTGGTGATCGCATTGATCATGGCCGTGCTGGTGATTCTGATCGCCCGCAGCATCGTGCGGCCGTTGCAGGAAAGCGTCAGCGCCATGGCCAACATCGCCAGCGGCGAAAGCGACCTGACTCGCAGCCTCGACACCCACGGCCAGGACGAAGTCACCCAATTGGCCCATCACTTCAATGCCTTCACCGCCAAGCTGCGCCGGGTGATCGGTGACTTGCAGGCCTCCGCCAGCGCCTTGGGGCAATCGTCCAGCGAACTGGGCAACGATGCCGCCCAGGCCCAGGAGCGCAGCCAGCAGCAGTCGCAGCAGATGGAACTGGTGGCCACGGCCGTCAACGAAGTCACCTATGGCGTGCAGGACGTGGCCAAGAACGCCGAACACGCCGCCAGCGAAGTGCGCGACGCCGAGGCTCAGGCCCAGCAGGGCCAGATCAATATCGACGGCAGCCTGCAGCAGATCGACAGGCTGTCCGGCACCATCGACCAGGCCGTCGAGGTGATCCGCACCCTGGCTGCCGAAAGCACGCAGATCGGCAGCGTGCTGGAAGTGATCCGCTCGATCGCCGAGCAGACCAACCTGCTGGCGCTCAACGCCGCCATCGAAGCGGCCCGGGCCGGCGAACAGGGCCGCGGGTTTGCCGTGGTGGCCGATGAGGTGCGCCTGCTGGCGCAACGCACGCAGAAGTCCACGGCGGAGATCCAGGCCATGATCGAACGCCTGCAGAACCATTCCGAGGCGGCGGTCAAAGTCATCGGCGAGAGCAGCACGGCCTCGCAGTTGACCATCGAACAGGCCGGACTTGCTGGTGCGAGCCTGAACGCCATCGGCCAGGCGCTGCGCAACCTCAACGGCCTGAACGCCTCGATCGCCAGCGCCACGCTGCAACAGGCCCACGTGGTCGAGGACATCAACCAGAACGTCACCCAGGCGGCCGGGCTGTCCCACAGCACGGCGCTGGCGGCCGAACAGTCCAGCGCCGCCAGCGTGCGCCTGGGCCAGCTGAGCGAACAGCTGAACGGGCTGCTACGCCAGTTCCGGGTCTGACCATCGGCCAAGGCACTGCCCGGCGGTGCCTTGGCTGACGCCATCGCCAGCAGGCTGGCTCCCACAGGATTTGCGGCGACCTGCCGTTTGCGCGAACACCACCGAACCCTGTAGGACCTTGCCCTGCAAGCGATAGCGGTGTGTCAGGCAATGAAGATGCCGGCTGGCCCGGCCTCATCGCTGGCAAGCCAGCTCCCACAGGATTTGCGCAGGCCTGCCGTTTGCGCGAAGAACGCCGCCATCGCCAACAAACCGGTGCCCACAAGCAGGCTCGCGCCCGGGGCTTTTTTGGGTACAATCCGGCCCCTCTTCCGCTCCCTTCAAGGATTGTGCATGTCCGGGCTTGAACTGTTTGCCGCCGCCCTCGGTGTGATCGCCGTCTGGCTGACGGTCAAACAGAATCCGTGGTGCTGGCCGATCGGGCTGGTCATGGTGCTGCTGTACAGCTGGATCTTCTTCGAGGTGAAGCTGTATTCGGACATGTTGCTGCAAGTGGTCTACGCCGCCCTGCAGCTCTACGGCTGGTGGCAGTGGACGCGCGCCGGGACGATGCACGACGGGCGCCAGGTCAGTCGGCTTGCCCCGTCCTCGATCGTGCAGGGCCTGGGCTTCGGCGCCGTCGGCAGCTTGCTGCTGGGTGCTGCGATGGCCCATTGGACCGACGCCGCGCAACCCTGGCTCGATGCCGCGCTGACCGGCTTCAGCCTGGTGGCGCAGTTCTGGATGGCCCACAAGCGCCTGCAATGCTGGGCGTTGTGGATCGTGCTGGATGTGGTCTTCGTCGCCCTCTTCCTCTACAAGGCGCTGTACCTCACCGCCGCGCTGTACGCCCTGTTCACCCTGATCGCGGTGCTGGGCTGGCGTGAATGGCGGGCCGACCCGGCGTTGCGCCACGCATGAAGACCGTCGTCCTCACAGGTCCCGAATCCACCGGCAAAAGCTGGCTGGCGGCCAGCCTCCAGGCACGCTTCGGCGGCGTGCGGGTGGACGAGTACGTGCGCACCTTCATTGAGGAAAAGGCCCGGGACACGTGCCTGGCCGACATCCCCGAGATCGCCCGCGGCCAATTGCACCGCGAAGACCAGGCGCGGGCACAGCGGCCGCCGCTGCTGATCCTCGACACCCACCTGCTGAGCAACATGCTCTGGAGCCAGACCCTGTTCGGCGACTGCCCGGCGTGGCTGGAGGAGCAATTGCTGGCCCGCCGCTACGACCTGCACCTGCTGCTGTCCCCGGAACAGATCGAATGGACCGACGACGGCCAGCGCTGCCAGCCGCAACTGATCGAACGGCAGGCGTTCTTCAACGCCACGCAAGCCTGGCTGGAACGCCACGGTCAGCCGCTGCGCATCATCCGCGGCGACTGGGACGAACGGCGCCGCGAGGCCTTCGCGGCGGTCGAGGCCCTGCTGGCCGGCTGACCCGTTCGCCGGGGCCTCTGCCCCGCCCTTTTCCCCTGCTTTGGGGCAAAAGTGTCCATTCCTGAAACACGTCCCCCGCTGCAAAGTGCCCGTCTTGGCGCGCTTCATCGCTTTGTCATGCCTTGTGTTACAGCGGTGAAACAGCACCGCGCAAACCCTTGTTCCAGAGCTTTGCATCGGCTTTGGCCCACTTGCGGGCCCGGTGCCTGTTTCAGCGCTGAAACAGCTTTTGTATCAGCCTTGCGCAACGCGGAACCAACCCATTGAAATCCATGGAGTTTTAAAAACCGGCACAGCTTTCGCTCTCTCCCTCACAACGCTGACCTGGGCTCGGCCCACTGAAGAAGGAACAGCCACCGTGGGGAAAATCAAAAAAGGCCTGACCTGCCTCCTGGTGATCGGATCCGCCGCCAGTGCACTCATCAGTTTCAACGTTCAGGCCGGCGGCAACGGCGTGATCGTCCTCAACCGCGATGTCCAGCCTACACCCATCGGCCGCAGCGCCGGCAAAGATCCGTACCCGACCACCGTCAACGCCAACCCTTCGGCGCGGATCAACCAGACCATCGACAACACCGAACTCAACGACGGCGACTTCGCCAGCGTCGCCAGCGGCTCGTCGATCCGCGGCAACATGGCGACCCCCAACGGCAGCCTGCCGGGCCTCAACACCCTGACCAACCCCAACGGCATGCCCGGCATGAGCGCCGGCCACGGCGGCGGCGCCGGCGGCACGATCTCCAACACGGTCAACCGTGCCATGAGCACCGGCCTGGCGCCGCTGACCCGCATGGCCGGAGGCCAATGACATGAATCGTTCCCTGCTCCTGCTCGCCCTGATCGGCTGCGCCAGCGCCATGGCCGATCCCAGCTCTGTGAACAACGCGAACATTCAAGATTCAGGCATGCAGTACCGCGGCAACTTCAACGTCAACCAGGCCGCCGGCGACCAGATGCAGCAGACCAACGCCAAAGCGGTCGCCATCGGCACCAACGCCCATGCGACCACCAGCGTGATCCAGAAGATCGACACGCCGGCCGACCGTTCGACGAACGCCAGCGCCACCATCGGCGGCGCCTCCTTTAGCAACGGCAGCGGGATCCTGGGCGTGAACCAGGGCGCCGGCGCCAACAACCAGATGGCCAACGTGACGCGCGTCAGCATCAGTGCTGCCCCGCAGAGCGTTGACGACAGCGCCCTGTCGCAACAGAACGTGGCGCTTTTACCGAACTCAGGAGCAACTGGCACCTCACCCGGCAGTCGCCAGGTCACGACGAGTGATCAGGCCTTCACCGGCAGCCGAGGAGTGATCCAGGTGAACCAGAGTGCCGGGGTGGGGAACCGTATGGCTAACACCCTGAGCATCCGGGTCGCTGACTGACCCAAACAGGCAGTGCAATTAGAAAGTACCAACACTTAACCAACTAATAAGCACGACGGAGAAACACCATGAAACCTACAATGGCCCTCAAACCACTGGTTTTCGCACTTGCAGCAGTGATGGCAATCGCAGCACAGGCAGGCGGCCGTGATGACAATCACGGTCATGGTAACGGCCACGGCAACGGTCATGGCCACGATCCAAAAGGCCCGACCCTTGAGCAAATCCTTCAGATCACCGCCGGCGCCGGCGCCGCTGTGCTGGACGAACAGAACAGCGACGGCAACGTGGTGAAAAACCAAGGCACCAAAAACGATGCCAAGGCTGACAACTCGCTGAACAACTCCAACGGCAACATGGGCGCCAACGTGGCCGCCGGCGACGGCAACCAACAAGACAACGCCGCTGCCCTGGCCACCGCCGACGAAAGCTTCATCTTCGGTACCGCTGTTGCTGCCTCGAGCGCCACTCAAGTCAACAACAACAACTATGTGAAAAACTCGTCGACCACCAACAGCGCTACTCTGAACAACGCTGGCAACAACGGCTCCGGGAACATCGGCGTCAACGTGACTTCCGGCAACTTCAACCAACAGAAAAACAACCTGGCGATCGCTGTTTCGGGTGGCCGTGTAGCCAACGCCGCCGCTGCCGCCAACCAGTCCTCCACTGGCCTGGTCGTCGACAACAAAGGCGTGCAGACCTACAAAAAAGACACCCTTACCGGAACCTTCTCTGCCGCTGGCGTCTTCGCCGCCAAAGGCACCGCAACCATCGAAGGCGACGATCACCATGGCGGCCACGGCGGCTATGGCAACGACAACCGTGGCGGCGGTCGTGACGACGATCAAAAAGCCAAATTCGAAGCCGTTGGTGTCTTCGGTCTGGCTGGCGTCACCACCCAACAAGTGCTGACCAAAGACGGCTGGAAAAACCCTGTGACCAACACCGCCAACATGACCGGTTCGATGAACAACTTCTCCGGCAACGGTGGAGCCAACGTATCGGCAGGTGTGGGCAACCAACAAAGCAACTCGCTGTCCATCGCCGCAGGCTGCAAAGCCTGCATGTAACCGCGATCAAAACGAAAGCCCCGGAAACGGGGCTTTTCGTCGGTCCCACAAGGCGTACCCGACCATGCGTACAACTGCCCTCATCGCCCTGCTTTGCCTGTCCGGCCTGACCCAGGCCGCTCAGATACCGGTGGCCGCCCTGCCCGGTGGCGTACTGGTCTATAAGGACGTGCAAAGCCTGCGTGAGCGCAAGTTTGCCGACATCGTCGAACAGAAAACCGACTTCAGCTGCGGCGCCGCCGCACTGGCGACGGTGTTGCGCCAGGCCTATTGGCTCGACGTCGATGAGGAGCACATCATCAAAGGCATGCTGGTCAACGCAGACCAGAACCTTGTCCGTACTCAAGGTTTCTCCATGCTGGACATGAAGCGCTACGTGGAAAGCATCGGCATGCGCGCCAGGGGCTACCGGATACCGGCCGACAAACTCGAGTCGGTGAGCATTCCGGTCGTGGTACTGATGGAGATTCGCGGCTACAAGCATTTTGTGGTGCTGCAGCGGGCGGACAAGGATTGGGTCTACATCGGAGACCCGGTTTTAGGACACAAACGCTACGCCCACAATGACTTTGTCAAAGGTTGGAACGGCATCGTCTTTGCCATCGTCGGCCCCGGATACGACAAGACCAATGCATTGCGCAGTCCTCCGGAACCGCTGACGGCCAAGAACAAGCTGGATACTTTCAACCCCGTCAAAGATGCTGAACTGATGGACTTCGGGTTCATACAGAGCGACTTCTTCTAATCGCCGATTACAAGAATGGGGCTGGATGTCCCGGGAGCAGCGGATGAAAACCTCATATTGGCTGGCCGCCGCCTGCCTGGCAGCGAGCGCATCAAGCTTTGCCAATGCAGGATTCAAACCCATTGAAATCAAGGACCAAGAGCTCGCCGAGCTTCGCGGTCGCTACGTCATGCCGGGCCGGATCATCAGCTTCGGTGTGGTCATGAGCAGCACCTGGCGCAACGCCAGCGGCGACATGATCGGGGCGTCGGCCTCGATGCAACTCCAAGCTGCAACGGTAAAACCCGAATTCTATGTCTCGACCATCAAGGAAACCGGTAACGGCAGCCCCCTGCAGACGGGGACCGGCAACGTCATTGGTGGCGCAGGACTGAACAGCAGCCAGGGCGTGACGCAAAGCGTACGCGCCGCCGGCGACAGCAACACCGCCTACAACAACGTGGCGATCAACGTCAAAGAGGCCAACCAGGCACCGGCACTGGTGCCTGCCCAGGGGCAAGCCCTGATGGCCGGACAGACCATTTCCGGCAGCAACGCCGCCGGCAGCGTGGCGGTCTCCGCCACCGGCGGAGGCGTGCAGATGGCCATTCAGGCCGCCGGCAACCAAGGGACGGCCCTGCAACAGGTCGCCCAGGGCGGGCTTTTGCAGAACAGCCGCCTGCTCGGCAACGCCAACGTCGTCAATAACCTGACGCAACTCAACGTAGTCCTCAGCAACAACGGCATGAGCGCCGGCGCGCTGGACTGCAATCTCACTCAACTCAGGGCACTACGCAACATCGGATATTGAACTACGCTGAGTCTCGACCATTGGGCTTGAAGGGACGGCTTATTCATGTATCGATCAGTTTCACTGCGTGCGGCTGTATGTTTGAGTACTCTACTTCCCGCCGCAGCATTGCATGCGGCGCCGGACGCGGACGTAGAGGCCCTGAAACAGGAACTTCTGGAGCTTAAGCAACGATACGAAGTGCAACAAAAGGCCCTGGCGGTGCTCGAGCAGCGGGTCCGCCAGGTCGAGGACCAACCCGCTTCACCACCGCCCAAGCGCCTGGCCAAGTCGCCGGCCGACATGAAAGGCAACAAGCAGGTCGCCGGCACCGGGGCCGCAGCCGCGTCGGGGGGCGCAGCGGGGGGAAGCGGCGCATCCTATGGCCAATCGCTGGCCGACGACTCGCAACCGGCGCAGAGCGTGTCCAACCTGTACGACGAGGCCAGCGGCTTCTTCGGCGGCGGCAAGTTCAGCTTCGAGACCGGCATCACCTATTCGCGCTACGACACGCGCCAGCTGATCCTCAACGGTTTCCTCGCGCTGGACTCGATCTTCCTGGGCAACATCAACCTGGACCGGATCAAGGCCGACACCTGGACCCTTGACCTCACCGGCCGCTACAACTTCGACAACCGCTGGCAGTTCGACCTGAACGTGCCGGTCGTGTACCGCGACTCGACCTACCAGTCCGGCGGCGGCAACAACGGCGCCGCCAACGTCACCACCGAACAGGACGTGAGCCGCGACCCGACCATCGGCGACGTCAACTTCGGCATCGCCTACAAGTTCATGGACGAGTCGGTCAACACGCCGGATGCGGTGGTCACGTTGCGGGTCAAGGCCCCTACCGGCAAGGATCCGTTCGGCATCAAGCTGCGCCAGACCGACGCCAACAGCAACCTGTTCGTGCCGGACACCCTGCCCACCGGCAACGGCGTCTGGTCGATCACGCCCGGCATCTCGCTGGTCAAGACCTTCGACCCGGCCGTGCTGTTCGGCAGCCTGTCCTATACCCACAACCTGGAGGAGTCCTTCGACGACATCAGCTCCACGGTCAACCAGAAGACGCCGGGCAAGGTGCGCATCGGCGACAGCTTCCAGATCGGCGCCGGCATCGCGTTCGCGCTGAACGAGAAGATGAGTATGTCGTTCTCCGTCTCGGACCTTGTGCAACGCAAGAGCAAGCTCAAGCAGGACGGCGGGGATTGGGAATCGGTGGTGTCCAGCGACGCCAACGCCGGTTACTTCAACGTCGGCATGACCATCGCGGCCACCGACAACCTGACCATCGTGCCCAACCTGTCCATCGGCATGACCGACGATGCCCCGGACTTCTCCTTCAGCCTGAAATTCCCGTACTACTTCTGACGGGCGCCCATGCAAAAGGCCCGCTGCGATCCCTGTCGCAGCGGGCCTTTTCAGTTTCCCCTCCCCGGGGAAACACCGCGCCCTAGCGGATCTGGTGCTTGTGCAGCAAACGGTAGAAGGTCGGCCTCGAGACGCCCAGCACCTTGGCGGCCACGCTGAGGTTGTCGCTGTGGCGGTTCAGCACGTCGCACAGCGCCTGGCGTTCGGCCCGGGTCTTGTAGTCTTCGAGGGTGCCCATGGGGGTCGTGACCGACTGCTGGCTGATCAGCCCCAGGTCGCGGGCCTCGATCTGCCGCCCTTCGGCCAGCACCAGGCCGCGGCGCACTCGGTTGGCCAGTTCGCGGACATTGCCGGGCCAGTCGTGCTTGCCCATGGCGATCAGGGCGTCTTCGCTGAAGCTGCGCGGGCGCCGGCCGGTCTCGTGGCTGTAGAAATGGGAAAAGTGGTTGGCCAGCATCGACAGGTCGCCGTGGCGCTCGCGCAGCGGCGCGGTCACCACCTGCAATACGTTCAGCCGGTAGTACAGGTCTTCGCGAAAACGTTTCTTCTCGATGGCCGCCTCAAGGTCGACGTGGGTGGCCGCCAGAACGCGCACATCCACCGGAATCGGCTGGCTGCCCCCGACCCGTTCGATGTGTTTTTCCTGGAGAAACCGCAGCAGGTTGGCCTGGAGCTCCAGCGGCAGGTCGCCGATCTCGTCCAAAAACAGCGTGCCGCCGTTGGCCGCCTCGATGCGCCCGACCTTGCGCTGATGGGCGCCGGTGAACGCGCCTTTCTCGTGGCCGAACAGTTCGGACTGGATCAGATGCTCGGGAATCGCCCCGCAGTTGATGGCCACGAACGGCTTGCTGTGACGTTGGGACTGGCGGTGCAGCGTGCGGGCGACCAATTCCTTGCCGGTGCCGCTTTCGCCGCGGATCAGCACCGGCGACTCGGTGGGCGCCAGTTTGCTCAGCAGCTTGCGAAGTTCACGGATCGGCTTGCTGTCGCCGAGCAGTTCGTGCTCCGGCTGATCGACGTGGATCGTGCCCTGGCCGCGCAGGCGCGCCATGCCGAACGCCCGGCCCAGGGTCACCTGCACCCGCGAGACGTCGAACGGCAAGGTATGGAAATCGAAGAACCATTCGCAGACGAAGTCCCCGACATTCTGCAGACGCAGCACTTCCTGGTTGAGGACGGCGATCCACTCGGTGCCGCTGCGGCTGATCAGCTCCTTGACCGCCTCCGGGCGCTCCAAATGAAAAGGCTGCAAACGCAACAGGCCGACATCGCAGGTGCGGTCGGCGGCGTTTTCCAGCGAACAGCTGTCGACATCCCAGCCCACGGCACGCAAACCGGGCAGCAGGCGGTGACAATCGTCACAGGGGTCGACCACCAATAGTCGTCGTAGGGCAGGCGCTTCGCTCATGACTGTTCCTTGGCGCCAAATTATGGGAAATGATCGCAAAAACAGTCATTTGGCAGACCTGGCTGTAACATTAGCAAGAATTTGACGGCACCTTGTATCAATTGCTTATAGGCGTACAAGTGAAGCAGTTATAAGTAACCGGTTTATTAGTTAGCTATCGACATGATTCTTTCACCAGGCTTTCAAAAGCGCCCGGACAATTGCCGGATCGGAAGAAAGTTGAAATTTCTTCGAATCCTGTGTGACCCGTCCCCCGGTTGCGTGCATCAGTACAAGTAACCAGCCGAACGGTAAGCCCAACCGACGGCACATCACTTGATTGGGCACTACAGAGAGAAGACCCCATGACCGCCCCGCTCCGTATCAACGAAGCTCTTTTGATTGCCAACCGCGCGTTCGAACCCTTCCAATGCGTGGCCTGGGCCCCACAAGACGGCAACGGCGAACTGAACCTGACCGTCATCGACCGCACCAACTCCCAGATCGGCCGCACGAAGATCCCGAGCAGCGCCTACTCCGACCCGGCGCAACTCGAACACCTGCTGCAACGGGCCCGCGCCGAACTGAGCGAAGAAGGCTACACGCTGCAATCCTGGTCGATGCCACACTGATCCGGGGCGATGCGGATGACGTTCCTGTCATCCGCCCCTCTTGCGCTTAGTTGCCGCATCCCTTCTTTTATTAGCGCACTCGCGTACAACTTTCTTCACAAGTTGAAGGCCCAAATACTTGGCAGGCTTGCGACTGGTTCAGAAAGTCATTGTTCTGGCACAGTGCGACCCTCCACCTGTTACTTCTGTCAGTTGTACTTGCACTCTTTCAAGGATTGAATGGGTCGCTCATGCAGTTGCCCGACCGACTTCCCGGTGTCGGCCGACTCGCAAGGAGACGCGTGCATGCCCACCCAGACCGCTTATGCGTTACCCGCACCTGCCGACAACGCCGGTCAACTGGACACCTCTTTTGCCGCCAACGGCGTCGCCCGGGTCTACTTCGCCGGCAGCCGCTCCAGCCTCACCCAGGGTGTGGCGCTCGATGCCCAAGGCCGGATTCTGGTGGCCGCCAAGGTCGGCACGGATCAAGGCAGCCGTTTCGGCCTTGCCCGTCTGCTGCCGGACGGTTCGGCAGACCTGAGCTTCGGCCTGCACGGGAGCGTGATCGGTGCCTACGCCGACGGCTACGAGGCCACCGCCGGCAAGGTGCTGGTACTGCCTGACGGACGGATCCTGCTGGCCGGCCTGCATTATGAAAACACCCACCGCACCCTGCCCGCCCTCGCCCTCTTTGACTGCCACGGCCGCCCCGACGGTGCGTTCGGCGAGGACGGCCGGCAAGTCGTGCGCTTGCCGGGCGACCTGTCCATGGGCTCGCGCGACTCTTGGCTGCCGCCCGGCGTCCCCGGTGCCGAGGCATGCGACGTCGCCTTGCAGCCCGACGGCCGGATCCTGCTGATCGCCAATCACCATTTCGAACTCGCCGACCATGCCGGCATCCTGATCCGCCTCACACCCGGCGGCCAACCGGACAGCACCTTCAATGGCCGCGGCTTCGTGATGGTTCGCCACCTGCTGCTGAACACCTGGCTCAGCAGCCTGCTGCTGCAGCAGGACGGGCGCATCGTGGTCGCCGGCTCCATCGATTTCCCTCAAGAGGGGCTGCTGGCGCGTTACCTGCCGGACGGCCGACTGGACGAGCGCTTCGCCGTGGACGGGTTCATGGCGTTCAAGGCCGGGGGCCAGAGCGCGCTGGTGAGCCAGGTCCTCGAATCCGCCGAGCGCCTGCATTGCCTGGGCAGCAGCCGCGATCCGATCCGCTGCCTGTCACTGACGCTTCACGTCAACGGCCGCCCGGATGTGCATTGCAACGGCGCGCGACCGCACCTGCTGGAAATCGGCCACAGCGGTTGCCAGTGGACCGCCGCCGTCCGGATGGCGGATGGTCGGATCATCGCGGCCGGCGCCACTATCGGCGGCGTCGAAGCGGATTTCATCGTCGCCCGCTACCTGGCGGATGGCCGGCCGGACCGGTGCTTCGGCGACGGCAACGGCTGGCTGCGCACGCGGCTGGGGCACAGTCTGGACACCGCCACATCCATGGCCCTAGAGCGCGACGGCGGGATTCTGGTCGGCGGCTACTCGCTTGACGGCAATTACCGTGCTGTCGTGGCGCGTTATCTGAATCAATAAGAGAAAACTCCTACGCTTGATCTTGATCGAAGCTTGCGGCACCGTGCGCGCTTCTTAAGACAAGGAGCAACCGATGTCCGGCTCGATGGCCCAAGCGTTCGCGCACAATTTTCTCGGGCACTCTCCCCGTTGGTACAAGGCGTGCCTCGTCGGGTTCCTGATACTCAACGCGCTGGTGTCGTGGACGGCAGGCCCGGTGGCTGCCGGCTGGCTGCTGGTGGTCGAATTCATTTTCACCCTGGCGATGGCGCTCAAGTGCTACCCCCTGATGCCGGGCGGCCTGCTGCTGATCGAAGCGCTGCTGCTGAACATGACCACGCCGCAAGCCATCTACGATGAGCTGGTGCACAACTTCCCCGTGATCCTGCTGCTGATGTTCATGGTCGCCGGCATCTACTTCATGAAGGATCTGCTGCTGTTCCTGTTCTCGCGCCTGCTGCTGGGCGTGCGCTCCAAGGCACTGCTGGCGTTGATGTTCTGCTTTCTGTCGGCGTTCCTGTCGGCGTTTCTCGACGCGCTGACCGTCACCGCCGTGATCATCAGCGCCGCTGTGGGCTTCTACTCGGTGTACCACCGCGTGGCCTCCGGCAACGATCCTCGCCAGGACAGCGAGTTCAACGATGACCAGCATCTGCCCGTGCTGCACCACGGGGATCTGGAGCAGTTCCGCGCCTTCCTGCGCAGCCTGCTGATGCACGGCGCGGTCGGCACGGCCCTGGGCGGCGTGTGCACGCTGGTGGGCGAGCCGCAGAACCTGCTGATCGGCCATGAGATGGGTTGGCACTTCGCCGAGTTCTTCAGCAAGGTCGCGCCGGTGTCTCTGCCGGTGCTGGTGGCCGGCCTTACGACCTGCGTACTGCTGGAGAAGCTGCGCTGGTTCGGTTACGGCACGCTGCTGCCGGACAACGTTCGCGCCGTGCTGGCCAACTATGCCGCCGAAGACAACGCCGAACGCACCCCGCGCCAACGCGCCGCCCTGCTGGTGCAAGGCGCCGCCGCTCTGATCCTGATTGCCGGGTTGGCCCTGCACATCGCCGAGGTCGGCCTGATCGGGCTGATGGTGATCGTGCTGATCACTGCCTTCACCGGCATCACCGATGAACACCGGCTGGGCAGCGCCTTCAAGGACGCCATGCCCTTCACCGCCCTGTTGGTGGTGTTCTTTGCGGTGGTCGCGGTGATTCACGACCAGCAACTGTTCGCGCCGTTGATCCGCTGGGTGCTGGCGCTGCCGGCCGAGCAGCAGCCGGGCATGCTGTTCATCGCCAACGGTCTGCTGTCGGCGATCAGCGACAACGTGTTCGTGGCCACGATCTACATCACCGAAGTGAAGCAGGCGTTCCTGTCCGGCCACATGAGCCGCGAGCATTTCGAGACGCTGGCGATCGCGATCAACACCGGCACCAACCTGCCGAGCGTGGCGACTCCCAATGGTCAGGCGGCGTTCCTGTTCCTCCTGACCTCGGCCATCGCGCCGCTGGTGCGCCTGTCGTATGGGCGCATGGTGTGGATGGCGTTGCCGTACACCGTGGTGATGGGCGTTTTGGGCTGGTATGCGGTGGGCTATTGGCTGTAGCCGACATTTTCAGGGCCTGACACGCCGCCATCGCCAGCAGGCTGGCTCCCACAGAGTTTGCGGTGGCCCACAGTCAGCATTCCCCCAGCAAACCTGGGGGAGCCAGCCTGCCGGCGATGGCGTCAGCATGAGCCCCCTACCGGGGCAGGATGTACCGCTCGATGGCCTGCGCCACGCCGTCTTCGCTGTTCGAGCCGGTCACCGCATCGGCCTGGCGCCGGATCTCCTCCGGTGCCTGCCCCATCGCAATCGACAGCCCGGCGCAGTGGAACATCGCCGGGTCGTTGCCGCCGTCGCCGATGGCGGCGGTCTGGGCCAAGGGGATGCCCAGGTATTCGGCCAGCGTCACCAACGCGGTGCCTTTGTTGGCCTCCAGCGCCGTCACGTCCAGATAGACCGGCTGCGAGCGCGACACCTGGGCCATGCCGTCGACCTGCGGCAACAGGCGCGCCTCCAGCTCGATCAACAACTCGGTGTTGTCGCTGGCGGCCACGATCTTGGAGATGCGTTCCAGGTAGGGTTCGAAGCTGTCCACCACCACCGGCGGGTAACCGAGCCCGTGCTGCTCGCGCGGCACCATCGGCCCGTGCGGATCCTTGAGCAGCCAGTCGTCGCCGCTGAACACCCAGATTTCGATGTCCGGCCGGTCGGCGAACAGCGCCAGCGCCGTCAGCGCGGCGGTGGCCGGCAAGTGGTGGGCCGCCAGCAGGCTGCCGTCCGGGTTGACGATCGTGCCGCCGTTGAAGCCCGCCGTCGGCAAATCGACGCCCAACGCCTCGATCTGCTGTCGCATGGCCCTGGGTGGACGTCCGGTGGCGAGGCTGAACAGCACGCCGGCCTCGCGCAAGGCGCGCACGGCTTCGACCGTGCGCGGGCTCAGGCTGTGGTCGGCCCGCAGCAGCGTGCCGTCCATGTCGCTGAGCAGAAAACGGATGGGTTGCGGCGCAGAGTCACTCATCCCAGGCCATGCCAGACGCGGCCGTCGCGGGTCAGCAGTTCGTTGGCCGCTTCCGGGCCGTCTTCGCCGGCCGCATAGGCCTGTACGCTCGCATCCTGCTGCCAGGCGTCGAGGAACGGCTGCACCGCCCGCCAGCCGTTCTCGATGTTGTCGGCGCGCTGGAACAGCGTCTGGTCGCCGGTGAGGCAGTCGTAGATCAGCGTCTCGTAACCGGTGGACGGCTGCATCTCGAAGAAGTCCTTGTAGGCGAAACCCAGTTCGATGTTAGCCATGTTCAGCGCAGGCCCCGGCCGCTTGGCCAGCAGGTCGAACCACATGCCTTCGTTGGGCTGGATCTGGATGCGCAGGTAGGTCGGCTGCAGCTCGTCCACTTCGGTGTCGCGGAACTGCGCATAAGGCGCCGGCTTGAAGCAGATGACGATCTCGGTGTCGCGCACGCTCATGCGCTTGCCGGTGCGCAAGTAGAACGGCACGCCGACCCAGCGCCAGTTGTCGATCATCACCTTCAGCGCCACGTAGGTTTCCGTGGTGCTGTCCGGCGAAACGTTGGCCTCTTCGCGGTAACCGGCCAACGGCTTGCCGTCCAGGGCTCCGGCGCCGTACTGGCCACGCACCGAGTTGGCCCGCGCCTCTTCCGTGGTCCAGGGGCGGATGGCGCCGACCACCTTGGCCTTCTCGCCGCGCACCGCGTCGGCGCCGAACGCGGCCGGCGGCTCCATGGCGACCATCGCCAGCAGCTGGAACAGGTGATTGGGCACCATGTCCCGCAGGGCGCCGGTGTTTTCGTAGAAGCTGCCGCGGGTCTCCACGCCGACGGTCTCGGCGGCGGTGATCTGCACGTGGTCGATGTAGTGGTTGTTCCAGAAGGCTTCGAACAGGCTGTTGGAGAACCGGCTGACCAGGATGTTCTGCACGGTTTCCTTGCCCAGGTAATGGTCGATCCGGTAGATCTGCTTCTCTGTCATCACCTTGAGCAGGCAGGCGTTCAAGGCTTCGGCGGTCTTGAGGTCCGAGCCGAACGGCTTTTCGATCACCACCCGCCTGAACGCTTCCGGAGCTTCCTCCAGCAGGCCGGCGCTGCCGAGCCTGCGCACCACCTCGCTGAAGAAACGCGGCGCGGTGGCCAGGTAGAACACCGCGTTGCCGGTGCCGCTGTCGGCGATCTTCGCCGCCAGGGCCGAATAGGTGCCGTCGTCCAGGAAGTCGCCCTGGACGTAGCTGATGTTTTTCGCAAGCTGGGCCCACAAGGCCGGGTCAAGGGACTGGTTGCCCTTGCCGACCTTGCTGGCCACTTCGTCGCGGATGAAGTCTTCGAGTTTCTTCGCGAAGCCTTCATCGCTGATGGCGTTGTGGTCAACGCCGATGATCCGCAGTCCGTCACCGAGCAACCCGTCGCGCTTGAGGTTGTACAGCGCCGGCATCAGCAGGCGCTTGACCAGGTCGCCGTGGGCGCCGAACAGAAACAGCGTGGTCGGCGGCGCGGGCTCGGCCTTGGACTTCCTGCGGATCACATGGGTCATTTCTTCGCGGTCTCCACATGGCCGCCGAAGCCGAAGCGCTGGGCCGAAAGGATCTTGTCGCCGAAGGTGCCCTGGCCACGGGAGCGGTAGCGCGAGAACAGCGAGTTGGACAGCACCGGCACCGGCACCGCTTGTTCCATGGCCGCCTCGATGGTCCATTGGCCTTCGCCGCTGTCCGCGACAGAGCCGGAGAAGCCGTCGAGTTTCGGGTCGGCCGCCAGCGCGTCGGCGGTCAGGTCCAGCAGCCAGGACGACACCACGCTGCCGCGGCGCCACACCTCGGCGATGTCGGCGACGTTCAGGTCGAAGCGCTGATCTTCCGGCAGGCGGTCGCTGGACTTGGTCTTGAGGATGTCGAAGCCTTCGGCGAAGGCCTGCATCATGCCGTACTCGATGCCGTTGTGGATCATCTTGACGAAGTGCCCTGCGCCGGCGGGACCTGCGTGGATGTAGCCGTGCTCGGCACGCGGGTCGTCGGACTTGCGGTCCTTGGTGCGCGGGATGTCGCCCATGCCCGGCGCCAGCGTCTTGAACAGCGGGTCGAGACGGCTGACGGTCGCGGCGTCGCCGCCGATCATCATGCAGTAGCCGCGCTCCAGGCCCCAGACGCCGCCGGAGGTGCCCACGTCGATGTAGTGCAGGCCTTTCTCGGCCAGGGTCTTGGCCCGGCGGATGTCGTCCTTATAGTTGGTGTTGCCGCCGTCGATGATGGTGTCGCCGGCCTCAAGCAGGGTGCTCAGGGTTTCGATGGTCTCTTCGGTCGGCGCGCCGGCCGGCAGCATGACCCACACGGCGCGAGGCTTGGCGAGGCCGGCGACCAGCGCCGGCAGGTCGGCGACGCCCGTGGCGCCCTCGGCGGCCAGGGTGTCCACAAAAGCGGTATTGCGGTCGTAAACAACGGTGGTGTGACCGTCGAGCATCAGGCGCCGCGCAATGTTGCCGCCCATGCGGCCCAGTCCAATAATCCCGAGTTGCATGTGCTGATGCTCCTTACTGCAGTAAAAGTGTGTCAATGGTTATAGCCCAACGCGACTGATGGAGGTTAGTCCGAAGCGTCGTGATGAAGTTTCCGGGCATTGTGCCCGATCCAGACAGATAACGTCGGGAAACGTGGCGAAGACACAACGACCGCAAAAAATAAAAAAGTTCCCATCACAAGCAAAAGAAATCAGAATCGGCGCCGATAGTGAGTCAGGATCCCGGCCACGGGAGCCGATTCACGGTTGAGTCACGCCGTTTGCGAGGTGAGCAATGGGCACAGTACATACCGCAACACCGCCACAAACCCTGTACGTCACGATCCGCCGCGATGAACTGCGCGAGCTGAAGGACGAACGCGATCAGCTCAAGCGGGAATTGGCGCAACTGCGCCTGCTGACGCAGGGCGCCCAGCCCGCCCCGCTGCCGACCCTGCAGCGCCGCCCCAACGCCTGACCCCTCTGCCCCGGGAGCGGCCCGCGCCGTTCCCGTCACGATGCCCGCCTCGCCTTTACGGGCAACTCACAAAGTTTTCACATCCGCTTGTTGATACTCCGCCGATTGAGCCGAGCGAGAGCGTTCGGCTTCCGTTCGTCGGCAAAAGGATGCACCGGCGGTGGTTGTGACGAGTGAGCGGAGCGCTGAATGGCATTGTTCAAACGCAGCAATACGACTGCGACAGGTTTTGACTGGACCGGACTGCTCTGGCTGTTCGTGTTCTTCTGGTACTTTTCGGGCATCACCCAACTGTTGATCCAGCTGACCGGCACCTCCGGGTTCACCGGGTTCCGCCAGGCGTTCGTGATGAGCGCCGTGTGGCTGGCGCCGATGCTGCTGTTCCCCAAACGCACCCGCCTGCTCGCCGCGCTGATCGGCGTGGTGCTGTGGGCCTGCTCGATGGCCAGCCTTGGCTACTTCTTCATCTACCAGCAGGAGTTCTCCCAGAGCGTCATCTTCATCATGTTCGAGTCGAACGTGTCCGAGGCCGGCGAGTACATCACCCAATACTTCGCCTGGTGGATGATTCCGGCGTTCCTCGCCCACACCGCGTTCGCCTGGTTCCTGTGGACACGCCTGCGCCCGGTCTACATGCCCCGTGGCCGCGCGTTCGTGGCGGCGATGGCGATCCTGCTGGCCGTGGTCGGCTATCCGCTGATCAAGCAGACCCAGCGCACCGGCAGCTTCGCCGGCGGTTTCGAGAAGTTCGAGACCCGCATCGAGCCGGCCGTGCCATGGCAGATGGCCGTGGCCTATCACCGCTACCTCGAAACCCTGGGCGAAATGCAGGGCATGCTGCACAGCGCCAGCAAGATCCCGCCGCTGCACAACCTCAAGGATGCGGGCGCCGACCAGCCGGCGACCCTGGTGCTGGTGATCGGCGAGTCCACCAACCGCCAGCGCATGAGCCTCTACGGCTACCCGCGCAAGACCACGCCTGAGCTGGACAAGCTCAAGGATCAACTGACGGTTTTCGACAACGTCATCACCCCGCGCCCTTACACCATCGAGGCGCTGCAGCAGGTGCTGACCTTTGCCGACGAAGAGAACCCGGACCTGTACCTGTCCACGCCGTCGCTGGTGAGCATGATGAAACAGGCCGGCTACAAGACGTTCTGGATCACCAACCAGCAGACCATGACCAAGCGCAACACCATGCTCACGACCTTCTCCGAACAGGCCGACGAGCAGGTGTACCTCAACAACAACCGCAACCAGAACGCCGCCCAGTACGACGGCGATGTGATCGAGCCGTTCAACAAGGCCCTGGCCGACGCGGCGCCGCGCAAGCTCATCGTCGTGCACCTGCTCGGTACCCACATGAGCTACCAGTACCGCTATCCGCCGAGCTTCGACAAGTTCCAGGACCGCGACGGTGTGCCGGCCGGCCTGCGCGACGACCAGGTGCCGACCTACAACAGCTACGACAACGCGGTGCTGTACAACGACTTCGTGGTGTCGAGCCTGATCAAGGACTACGCCAAGTCCGATCCGAACGGCTTCCTGCTGTACCTCTCCGACCACGGCGAAGACGTCTTCGACTCGGTCGGCCACACCACCCTGGGCCGCAACGAGAACAAGCCGACCGCACCGATGTACACCATCCCGTTCATGGCCTGGGCCTCGCCGAAGTGGCGCCAGACCCATGATTGGAACTTCGTCGGCGACCTGAGCCGCCCTTACAGCAGTTCGCACCTGATCCACACCTGGGCGGATCTGGCCGGCCTGAGCTTCGACGAACTGGACCGCAGCAAGAGCCTGGTCAGCGACAGCTTCAAGCCACGCCCGCTGATGATCGGCAACCCGTACGAACGCGAGCAGCGTCCGTTGATCGACTTCAGCCTGATGAAGCCGAAGAAACCGGCGGCCACCGAGGTGGTGCAGCAGCAGTGAGACAAAGGGGCCATCTAAGGCCCCTTTTTCATGGGCATCGTTTGTGCGGCCAATGGCCCGATCCCTGTGATCCTGTGATCCTGTGATCCTGTGATCCTGTGATCCTGTGATCCTGTGATCCTGTGATCCTGTGATCCTGTGATCCTGTGATCCTGTGATCCTGTGATCCTGTGATCCTGTGATCCTGTGATCCTGTGGCGAAGGAGTTTGCTCCCTCGCCACAGAGGCACCTACAGCTCATAGAGGTTCTTACAGCTCACACAGAGGGAAGAAACGGGACGGATGTATTTAGCCGTCCCGTTTTCATTCGCCAACATCACAACATTTTCAACCTTCAGCAAAATCGTTTAAACACGTTTAGAAAGACATCCCTAACCCCACATCACCTTGCGCCATTGCCTACAGCTACGCCAGAATCCGCCGGCTTGTTCGCCTTGGGGGCGGGTTCTATCGTTTGGCGGTCACTGACGAATCAGTGATCGGATTTGACCGTCCGCCCAACATCAAGGCGCAGCAGCGTTCTGCACGTGTTCAGGCATTGTCTGAAATCATGTCGCGGTGGCTGTGCGTGGGACACCTTCGGGTGTGCCGGATTCCTTGATGTCCGGTCGGTCAACCCGCGTACAGCTGCCACCCTGTTTGTTTGACCGCGAACGGTGGCGGCTCCAACCATCAAGGAGCTTCACCATGTTCAAACCCACCCCCAACCC
>NZ_NEIU01000030.1:0-45030 GCF_002113595.1 Pseudomonas sp. B3(2017) | reverse complement strand
GAAATCTCCCACGGGTCTGTACTGCGTCAACAGTCAGAATCCAGCCTAGTCCCTCCTCCTCCCTTCAAGTACCAGCATACAAGCCAGCCTGCTGGCGATGGCGTCCGTACTGCCGCCACCTAACCCGGCTGACCGCTACAGCGGCAGGTACCGACTCAACAACGCCCGCAGCGCCGCCGGCTTCACCGGTTTGGCCAGGTAATCCAGTCCCGCCGCATGCACCTGCGCCACCGTCTCCGGATGGCCGTCGGCGCTGATCACCACGCCGGGCACCGGTTCGCCCAGGTTCGTGCGCAGCCACGCCATCAGGTCGGTGCCGGTGTCGCCGTGATCCAAGTGGTAATCCACCAACGCCAATTGCGGGCGGATGCCCTCGCGCAGCAGCGCTGCGCACTCATCGCGGTTGCGCGCCGTCCACACCTGGCAGCCCCAGCGGGTCAGCAGGCTGTTCATGCCGATCAGGATGCTGTCCTCGTTGTCGATGCACAGCACCTGCGCGCCGCCGAGCGGCTTGCCGTTGAGCTCGGGCACGACGCCCGGTTGCGCCGCTTGCGTGCGGGCCAGCGGCACGCTGACGCTGAACACGCTGCCGCGTCCAGGCCAGGAGCGCACGCGCAGCGTGTGGCCGAGCACCCGGCACAGGCCGTCGGCGATCGCCAGGCCCAGGCCCAGGCCCTTTTCGGCGCGGGTCTGGTGGCTGTCGAGGCGCTTGAATTCCTCGAAGATCACTTGCTGCTTGTCCAGCGGAATGCCCGGCCCGCGGTCCCACACCTCCAGGCATACTTCGTCCGCCTGGCGGCGCACGCCCAGCAGCACCGGGCCCTTGGCGTAGCGGAAAGCGTTGGTGAGGAAGTTCTGCAGGATCCGCCGCAGCAGCTTGCTGTCGCTGTCGATGCGCAGGCGGCTGCCGCGCACGCGGAAATTCAGGCCTTGTTCCTGGGCCAGCGCCTTGAACTCGGCGCCGAGGGTGTCGAACAGTTCGTTGACCGCAAACGGCTTGCGGTCCGGATTGATCTTGCCGTTCTCCAGGCGGGAAATGTCCAGCAGGTCGCTGATCAGGTCTTCGGCCGAGCGCAAGGAGCTGTCCAGGTGCTGCACCAGTTTCTGCGCCTCCGGGCTCAGGCCGTCGTCCTGGTGGGAGAGGGCGGCGGAGAACAGCCGTGCGGCGTTCAGCGGCTGCATCAGGTCGTGGCTGACGGCGGCCAGGAAACGGGTTTTCGACTGGTTGGCCGCCTCGGCGGTGCCCTTGGCTTCGGTCAGCGCCACGTTGAGCTGCGACAGCTCCTGGGTGCGCTCGCTGACCCGCTGCTCCAGCCATTCGTTGGATTTGGTCAGGGACTGTTCGGCTTCGCGGAACGCGGTGATGTCGGTGAAACTCATCACGAACCCGCCGCCGGGCATCGGGTTGCCGATCAGTTCGATCACCCGGCCGTTGGGGAACAGGCGCTCGGAGGTGTGGGCGCGGCCCTGGCGCATCCAGTGCAGGCGCCGGGCGACGTGGACTTCCGCCTCGCCTGGGCCGCACAGGCCGCGCTCGGCGTTGTAGCGGATGATGTCGGCGATCGGCCGGCCGACGCTGATCAGCCCGTCCGGGTAGTTGAACAGTTCAAGGTAGCGACGGTTCCAGGCCACCAGTTTCAGGGACTGGTCGACCACGCTGATGCCCTGGGTGATGTTCTCGATGGCGCCTTGCAGCAGCGCACGGTTGAACTGCAGGACTTCAGAGGCTTCGTCGGCGATACGCACGACGTCCTCCAGCTGCATCTCCCGGCCTTCGATGGCCGCCTTCACCACTGCCCGGGTCGATGAGGCGCCCAGCACACCGGCCAGTAGGCGCTCGGTGTGGGCGATCCATTCGCCGTCGGCGTTCTGGTTCGGGTTGAAGCCCTTGCCCTGGCGATAGGCGAAACGGATGAAGCTCTGCCGCGCCCGCTCTTCGCCGACGAACCGCGCCGCCAGTTTCAAGAGGTCGTCGATCTGCACCGCCAGCATCGAGCGGGCGCTCTGCCGTGCGCTGATTTCCTGGCCGATGAAGCGTCCGGCCTGCCAGTGTTCCGACACCCGCGTGCGGGACAGCACCGAGACCCAGGCGAACAGGGTGAAGTTGCCCGCCAGCGACAGCACCACGCCTTGGGTGAGCGGGGTGATCGGCAGGTTCAGCGGGTTGCTGGCCAGCCATGCAAGGCCCGGAAAGCTGTCCAGCGACCAGCCCAGGCTGCGGGCGGCGATGGGCAGGATCAAGGTGTAGAACCACAGGAATGTGCCGGCGGCGAGGCCGGCGAACACGCCGCGGCGGTTGGCCTGCTTCCAGTACAGCGCGCCGAGCATGGCCGGGGCCAGTTGGGTGACGGCGGCGAAGGCGATCTGGCCGATGGTGGCCAGGCTCGCGGTGGAGCCGAGCAAGCGGTAGCTGACGTAGGCCAGCAGCAGGATCGCCACGATGCTGACCCGCCGCACCGACAGCATCCATTGGCGGAACACTTCGAACGGCCGCTCGGCGTTGTTGCGGCGCAGCAGCCAGGGCAGCAGCATGTCGTTGGAGACCATGGTCGACAGCGCGACGCTGGCGACGATCACCATGCCGGTGGCCGCCGACGCGCCGCCGATGAACGCCAGCAGCGCCAGCGCCGGGTGCGCCTCGGCCAGCGGCAGGCTGATGACGAACGAGTCGGGAATGACCGAGTTCGGCAGCATCATCTGACCGGCCAGGGCGATCGGCACCACAAACAGCGCCGCCAGGGCGAGGTAGGCGGGAAACACCCATTTGGCCAGGCGCAGGTCCTGCGGGTCGATGTTCTCCACCACCGTGACGTGGAACTGCCGGGGCAGGCAGATGATCGCCATCATCGCCACGCCGGTCTGCACCACCATCGACGGCCAGTTGATGGTTTCCTTCCAGTATTCCTCCAGGCGCGGGGCGAGCATGGCCTGGTTGAACAGGTCGTCGAAGCCGTCGTACAGGCCGAACGTGACGAACGCGCCCACCGCCAGGAACGCGAACAGCTTGACCAGCGACTCGAACGCGATCGCCAGCACCATGCCGCGGTGGTGCTCGGTGGCGTCGAGGTTGCGCGTGCCGAACACGATGGTGAACAGCGCCAGCACCAGCGACACGATCAGCGCGGTGTCCTGGGCGCGGGTGCCCATGGCGTCGGCACCGGCGCCGATCAGCAGGTTGACGCCCAGCACGATGCCTTTGAGTTGCAGGGCGATGTAGGGGAGGACGCCGACCAGACAGATCAGCGCCACGACCACCGCCAGAGATTGGGATTTGCCGTAGCGGGCGGCGATGAAGTCGGCGATGGAGGTGATGTTCTCCTGTTTGCTGATCATCACCATTTTTTGCAGCACCCACGGGGCGCCCAGCAACAGCAGGATCGGCCCCAGGTAGATCGGCAGGAACGACCACAGCTGTTCGGCGGCCTGGCCGACCGCGCCGAAGAACGTCCAGCTGGTGCAATAGACCGCCAGCGACAGGCTGTACACCCAGGCCCGCATCCGCGGCGGCAGCGGCGCGCTGCGGCGGTCGCCGTAGAACGCGATGGCGAACATGATGGCCATATAGGCCAGGGCGACGATGGCAATCAGCCCGGTGGACAACGACATGAGCACTCCCGACAGAACACGCCCGGACCTGTGCCCGGTCAGACAGTCTGGCACGAGTGCCGCGGTTAGTCAGTGTCGACCAAGGTCGTGGCGCGGCGGGGTGTCGCAGGCGGGGAACCGGGCGGTTCTGCGGTGAGCGCATCGACACGTGCGCGCCGCATTTCAATGTGGGAGCGAGCCTGCTCGCGATGGCGGCGGCCCATCCGGCATCGATGTCTCAGGCAGGCCGTCATCGCCGGCAGGCTGGCTCCCACAGATTCTGCGGTGTCAGTCCTGGCGCAGCGCGATGTCGATCAGCCGGTGCAGTGCTTCCACTTCCAGCGGCTGGGCCGCGAACAGGATGCGGAACACCGTCGGCGACACCACCAGGTTGATCAGGTGATCCACCGAGGGCGGCGAGTCGTCCGGATAGCGGTCGACGATGGTCTGCAACTGGTCGGCGATGATTGCGATGCAGAACCCCGGCGTGGCGCTGGCCTGCACGTCGCGCATGACGTTGCGCCCCGGCTCGGAGCTCATCTCGTCCAGATACTGCTCGGCCCACGCGCGGAGGTCGCCGCGCAGGCTGCCGGTGTCCAGCGGATCGCTTTCGGGGCGCAGGCGGGCGAGGGCGACGTCGGCCAGCAGGGCCGCCAGGTCGCCCCAGCGCCGGTAGATGGTGGAGGGCGTGACCCCGGCCCGCGCAGCGATCTGCGGGACGGTCACGGTGGAGCGCTCCTGTTCCTGGAGGAGCGCGCGCACGGCGCAGTGGATCGATTCCTGCACCCGGGCGCTTCGGCCGCCGGGGCGGCTGCTTTCTTTGATAGGCATGGCGGCGACCTTAACACAAAGAATTTGCTTTAAGCGAAAACCGGGCGCACACTCCGCAAAAGCAAAAAATTAGCTTTTAAGGAGCGTGCCCATGACCAGCCCTGTTTCGAACCGTTCCAGCCTGTGGTTTCTGGCGATCACCCTGCTCAGTTTTCTCGCCGCTTCCACGGCGCCGACGCCGCTGTACCACCTGTACCAGGATCACCTGCACTTCTCGGCGGCGGTGCTGACCCTGATCTTCGGCGTGTACGCCTTGAGCCTGCTGGCGGCGCTGCTGACCGTCGGCTCGCTGTCGGACCACTTGGGACGCAAGCCGGTGATCTTCGCCGCCGCCGTGCTCAACGCCCTGGCGATGCTGGCGTTCATCTATGCCGACAGCGTGGCCTGGCTGATCGGTGCGCGGGTCTTGCAAGGCTTCGCCACGGGCATGGCCACGGCGGTGTTGAGCGCCACGTTGCTGGACACCGACCGCGTGCAGGGGCCGCTGATCAACAGCGTGGCGCCGTTGCTGGGCATGGCGGCAGGCGCCATGGGCTGCGGCGTGCTGGTGGAGTTCGCCCCGGCGCCGTTGCAGCTGACCTACTGGCTGCTGCTGGCGCTGTTTGTGTCGCAGGCCGCGTACGTCTGGCGCCTGCCTGAGAGCGTCACCCCGCAGGCCGGGGCCTGGGCTTCGTTGCGGCCGACCCTGCATGTGCCGGTCCAGGCCCGGTCGACCTTGTGGCGGGTGCTGCCGCTGAACACCGCCACCTGGGCGCTGGGCGGCTTCTACGCTTCCTTGGCCCCGTCGCTGGTGCGCACGGCGACCGGTTCCACCTCCAACCTGATCGGCGGGGCAACCGTGGCCGCGTTGACCGTGACCGGCGCCCTGATGATCTTCACCCTGCGCAACCGGCCCGCAGGCCGGGCGCTGCAGCTGGGCGCCAGCCTGTTGCCGAGCGGTGTGGTGCTGATGCTGCTGGGGGTGCACAGCGCCAGCCTGTCGCTGTTCTTCTTCGGTACGTTGGTGGCCGGCTGCGGATTCGGCGCAGGTTTCCTCGGCGCAGTGCGCAGCCTGGTGCCGCTGGCGTTGCCCCACGAGCGGGCCGGGCTGATGTCGTCCTTTTATGTGCTCAGCTATTTGGCGTTCTGCCTGCCGGCGCTGTTGGCGGGGCACTTCACCCGCAGCCTGGGCCTGCTGGCCACCACCGACGGTTACGGCGCTGTGCTGATCGTGCTGGCGGTGGGCGCGCTGCTGGTCAGCTTCCGTCCCCAGGCGGTGAAGGCGTGCGGCGCTCCATAAGCGCGGCGGATTCGGTTAGCCTTGGCCGGCCACTTCTCTCACGGAACGACCCATGAAGATCATCCGCAGCAAGGCGTTCACCGCCGAACGCGCCTGGGGCGCCCTGGACATCGCCAGCATGAACGGCATCACCACGCGCCTGCACTGGACGGATCAGCCCTACAAATGGCACGTCAACGATGGCGAGGAAGTGTTCGTGGTGCTCGATGGCCGCGTGCAGATGCGCTACCGTGAACAGGGCCAGGAGCAGCAGGTGCTGCTGGAGGCGGGCGACATTTTCTACGCCTCGGTCGGCACCGAGCATGTCGCCCATCCTCAGGGCGAAGCGCGGATTCTGGTGATCGAAACGGAAGGCAGCGTTTGATCGCTTATCTGTAGAACAGATAACAGATAGAGAAATTACCCGTTATATAGATATTCGATCCGGATCTATCATGGCTCCAACCTCACCAGAGGACAGGAGTTCATGATGACTTGCCCCAATACCGCCAAACCCGGCATCAAACCCTTCAGCCACCTGCAGCACCCGCGTGAGGCGATCCGCCAGTTCACTCCGAACTGGTTCGCCGCCACCATGGGCACCGGCGTGCTCGCCCTGGCGTTGGCGCAGTTGCCGGTGTCCGTTCCCGGCCTGCACGCCGTGGCCGAAGGGCTGTGGCTGTTCAACATCCTGTTGTTCACCTTGTTTACCGTTGCCTACGCCGCGCGCTGGGTGCTGTTCTTCGACGAGGCACGGCGGATCTTCGGGCACTCCACGGTTTCGATGTTCTTCGGCACGATTCCCATGGGGCTGGCGACGATCATCAACGGTTTCCTGGCGTTCGGCCTGCCGCGCTGGGGCGAGGGGGTGATCCACCTGGCCGAGGCGCTGTGGTGGCTGGACGTGGCGATGTCGCTGGCCTGCGGTGTGCTGATCCCGTACATGATGTTCACCCGCCAGGAACACAGTATCGATCAGATGACCGCCGTCTGGCTGCTGCCGGTGGTGGCGGCGGAAGTGGCGGCGGCCAGCGGCGGCCTGCTCGCGCCGCATCTGGCCGACGCCCACGCGCAACTGGTGGTGCTGGCGACGAGCTACGTGCTGTGGGCGTTTTCCCTGCCGGTGGCGTTCAGCATCCTCACCATCCTGCTGCTGCGCATGGCTTTGCACAAACTGCCCCACGAAAGCATGGCGGCGTCGAGCTGGCTCGCCCTCGGTCCGATCGGCACCGGCGCCTTGGGCATGCTGCTGTTGGGCGGCGATGCGCCGGCGATCTTCGCCGCCAACGGCCTGCCGGGCGTCGGCGAGGTCGCCTCGGGGCTGGGCTTGGTGGCCGGCATCACCCTATGGGGCTTCGGCCTGTGGTGGATGCTGATGGCGCTGCTGATCACCGTGCGTTACCTGCGCGACGGCATCCCGTTCAACCTCGGCTGGTGGGGCTTCACCTTCCCGCTGGGGGTGTACTCGCTGGCGACCCTGAAACTGGCCGGCACGCTGCACCTGGGCTTTTTCAGCGTGGCGGGCTGCCTGCTGGTGGCGCTGCTGGCGGTGATGTGGCTGATCGTCGGCAAACGCACCCTGCAGGGCGCCTGGCGCGGCGAGCTGTTCGTGTCGCCCTGCATTGCAGGTTTGAAGAAATGACCGGCAAAGTTTAGGTAAGGTGTGGCCTGGATCGCGGTTCGAGACTCCAATAACCGTATCCAGGCCGTTCTCTACCTACTCCCTACAAAAAAACAGGTCACACGGAAGATGAGTCACCCCTCACAGTTCAACCTGCTGCGAACCCGGCGCTTCCTGCCGTTCTTCATCACCCAGTCGTTGGGGGCCTTCAACGACAATGTGTTCAAGCAATCGCTGATCCTGGCGATCCTCTACCGGCTGACCATCGAAGGCGACCGCTCGATCTGGGTCAACCTGTGCGCGCTGCTGTTCATCCTGCCGTTTTTCCTGTTTTCGGCGCTGGCCGGGCAGTTCGGGGAGAAGTTCGCCAAGGATTCGCTGATCCGTCTGATCAAACTCGCGGAAATCGCCATCATGGCTGTGGGATCGGTCGGCTTCCTGTTCGATCACCTGTCGCTGATGCTGGTGGCGCTGTTTGCCATGGGCACCCACTCGGCGCTGTTCGGGCCGGTGAAGTACTCGATCCTGCCCCAGGCCCTGCACGAGGACGAGCTGGTGGGCGGCAACGGCCTGGTGGAGATGGGCACGTTCCTGGCGATCCTGGCCGGCACCATCGGCGCCGGGATCATGATGTCGTCGGCGCACTATGCGCCGGTGGTGTCGGCCGCGATCGTCGGCATCGCCGTGCTGGGCTATCTGGCCAGCCGCAGCATCCCCAGGGCGGCGGCCGCCGACCCGCAGCTGCGCCTGAACTGGAACATCTTCAGCCAGTCCTGGGCCACCCTCAAGCTGGGGCTGGGCCAGACGCCGGCGGTGTCGCGCTCCATCGTCGGCAACTCGTGGTTCTGGTTCGTCGGGGCGATCTACCTGACGCAGATCCCGGCCTACGCCAAGGAGTGGATGCACGGCGACGAAACCGTGGTGACCCTGATCCTCACGGTGTTCTCGGTCGGCATCGCCGTCGGTTCGATGCTGTGCGAGCGGCTTTCCGGGCGCAAGGTCGAGATCGGCCTGGTGCCGTTCGGCTCGTTCGGGCTGACCGTGTTCGGCCTGCTGCTGTGGTGGCACTCCGGCGGGATCCCGGACAGCGCGAGCGGGCACAGCTGGACCCAAGTGCTCGGCTTCGGCCACGCCTGGGCCGTGCTGATCGACATCCTCGGCCTCGGCATCTTCGGCGGTTTCTACATCGTGCCGCTGTACGCACTGATCCAGTCGCGCACCGCCGAGAACGAGCGGGCGCGAGTGATCGCCGCCAACAACATCCTCAATGCGCTGTTCATGGTGATTTCGGCCATCGTGTCCATCGTCCTGCTGAGCCTGGTGAAACTGTCGATCCCGCAGCTGTTTCTGGCGGTGTCGCTGCTGAACATCGGCGTCAACGCCTACATCTTCAAGATCGTGCCCGAGTTCAGCATGCGTTTCATGATCTGGCTGCTCAGCCACTCCATGTACCGCGTCGAGCACCGCAACCTTGAAGCGATCCCCGATGAAGGCGCGGCGCTGCTGGTGTGCAACCACGTGTCGTTCGTCGATGCCTTGCTGATCGGAGGCGCGGTGCGTCGGCCGATTCGCTTCGTCATGTACTACAAGATCTACAACCTGCCGGTGCTGAACTTCATCTTCCGCACGGCGGGGGCGATTCCCATCGCCGGCCGCCAGGAAGACATCCAGATCTACGAAAAGGCCTTCACCCGCATCGCCCGGTATCTGAAGGACGGTGAGCTGGTGTGCATCTTCCCGGAAGGCAAGCTGACGGCGGACGGCGAGATCAACGAGTTCAAGGGCGGGCTGACGCGGATTCTCGAAGAGACGCCGGTGCCGGTGATCCCGATGGCGTTGCAGGGGCTGTGGGGGAGTTTCTTCAGCCGGGATCCGGACAAAGGGTTCTTCCACCGTTTGTGGTCGCGGGTGACGCTGGTGGCGGGGGCGCCGGTGGCCGTGGAGGCGGCGCAGCCGGCGCAGTTGCAGGCGTTGGTCGGGGAGTTGCGCGGGACGGTCAGGAAGTAACGCCCGCGCCCGTCATGCGCCGGGAAGGGGCCAGTGCTTTAAGCGCTGGCCTTGAGCCCGATCAGCCCGGCCACGATCAGCGCAACGCTGATCAGGCGCACCAAGGCCATCGACTCGCCGAACAGGATGATGCCCGCGATCACCGTGCCCACGGCGCCGACCCCGGTCCAGATCGCATAGGCCGTGCCCAGCGGCAGTTCCTTCATCGCAAGGCCGAGCAGGCCCAGGCTGATGGCCATGGCGGCGACGGTGAGGGCGGTGGGGAGCGGGCGGCTGAAGCCGTCGGTGTACTTCAGGCCGACGGCCCAGCCGACCTCGAACAGGCCGGCGAAAAACAGAATGATCCAGGACATGCGGGACCTCCATCGATTGACGGGGTCGTCCCCAGAATGATGACTCGTGCGAGCCGCAGGGTCGTCCCCGCGTTGGGCGCTATAGTGCCCAGCATCGACCGGGGGATCAAGTTCGCGCTCAGTCGGGCTGCTGAACGAGTGTCTCGCGCCCGTCCTTCTCGTCCATCCGCCGGAACCAGGTGGCCAGCAGCGCCCCGGAAATGTTGTGCCACACGCTGAACAACGCGCTCGGCACCGCCGCCAGCGGCGAGAAGTGCGCGCTGGCCAGGGCGGCGCCGAGGCCGGAGTTCTGCATGCCGACCTCCAGCGCCAGCGATTTGCGCTGGGCCAGCGGCAGGTTGAACAGGCGCCCGGTGAAGTAGCCCAGCAGGTAACCGAAGCTGTTGTGCAGCATCACCACCGCCATAATCAGCAGGCCGGATTCGGCGATCTTCGCCTGGCTGGCGGCCACCACCGCGGCCACGATGACCACGATGCTCACCACCGACACCAGCGGCAGCACCTCCACCGCATGACGGACCTTGTTGCCCAGCAGGCGTTGGGCAACCACGCCCAGCACAATCGGCAGCAGCACCACCTGCAGGATCGACCAGAACAGCTCCATGAACGACACCGGCAGCCAGGCCGACGCCAGCAGCCAGATCAGGGCCGGGGTCAGCAGCGGGGCGAGGAGGGTGGTCACGGCGGCGATGGCCACCGACAGCGCCAGGTCGCCGCGGGCCAGCCAGGTCATCACGTTGGAGGCCGTGCCGCTCGGGCAGCAGCCCACCAGGATCACGCCGACGGCGATCTCCGGCGGCAGGCGGAACACCTGGCAGAGCAGCCACGCCATGCCCGGCATGATCACGAAATGCGCCACCACGCCCAGCGCCACCCGCCACGGATGACGGGCGACGGCGGCGAAGTCGTCGAGCTTGAGGGTCAGGCCCATGCCGAACATCACCAGGCCCAGCAGCGGCACGATCGCGCCCTTGAGGCCCAGGAACCAGGCCGGCTGCAGGAAGGCGAGCACCGCGAAAGCCAGTACCCAGTAGGCGAAGGTGTTGCCGACGAAACGACTCAGTGCTGCCAGTGCGCGCATGGCCTGATCCTTATTGTTTATGTGCACCACAAAACGACTGCAGGAGCGAGCCTGCTCGCGATGGCGGACGTTCAGTCAACCCTTTCGTTGAATGTCGATCGCCGATCGCGAGCAGGCTCGCTCCTACAGGTTGTACATCGTCCGGCCTCAGATGCCCTGCGGCGTCTCTTCACCGCCCAACGCCTCGACCAGCGCCGGCAGGAAGTCGCCGAAGGTCAGCATCATCAGGGTGAAGCTGGCGTCCAGTTGGCCCAGGGCCTCGTCGCCGCCGTCCTGTTCCGCCTGATCCTGCAGCAGGTCTTCGAACTTCAGGCGCTTGACGGTCATCTTGTCGTCGAGCATGAACGACAGCTTGTCCTGCCAGGCCAGCGACAGTTGGGTGACCATCTTGCCGGTGCT
This sequence comes from Pseudomonas sp. B3(2017), assembly GCF_002113595.1. Classification (NCBI taxonomy): domain Bacteria; kingdom Pseudomonadati; phylum Pseudomonadota; class Gammaproteobacteria; order Pseudomonadales; family Pseudomonadaceae; genus Pseudomonas; species Pseudomonas sp. B3(2017). The sequence goes on along the minus strand of NZ_NEIU01000030.1, from coordinate 33,895 downwards.
CAGGTGCAGCTGGATCTCTTCGCTGGTCAGGTCCTGACGCTTGCAGCGCACGATGCCGCCGTCTTCGTGGGTGTCGCGCAGTTCGCATTCGTCGAGGACGAAGAAGTCCGGGGCGGCCTCTTGGGTGGTGACCCATTGGGTCATCACGGCGGTCGGTGCGGTTTTCACGGTCAGCGGGCGGACCGGCAGGGTGCCCAGCACTTCACGCAGGGTGGACAGCAGGTCTTCGGCGCGTTTCGGGCTGGCGGAGTTGACCAGGATCAGGCCTTGCTTCGGCGCGATGGCGGCGAAGGTCGACGAGCGGCGGATGAAGGCGCGCGGCAGGAACGCCTGGATGATCTCGTCCTTGATCTGGTCGCGTTCCTTCTTATAGACCTTGCGCATCTGCGCCGCTTCGATCTCTTCGACCTTCTCCTTCACTGCGTCGCGCACGACGCTGCCCGGCAGGATGCGTTCTTCCTTGCGGGCGGCGACCAGCATGAAATCACCGCTGACGTGCACCAGCGGCGCATCCTCGCCCTTGCCGAACGGTGCGACGAAACCGTAGGTGGTCAACTCCTGGCTTGCACATGGACGCGCCAGTTTGGTGGCCAGTGCGGTTTCCAGCGCCTCGGCATCGACAGGCAGGTCTTGGGTCAGGCGATAGATAAGCAGGTTCTTGAACCACATGGGGTGAATCTCTCCTTTATACAAAGGAGGGCATTATTGTCTTCGCCGTGCCATAGGCCAACCCTTCTCTAAGCCTTTGGAAGGCCTGAAAAAATTAATTGAAAAAGTGCTTGCCAGAGGTTGGGTCGCTCCGTAGAATGCGCGCCACACCGAAGCGAAGGGTGATTAGCTCAGCTGGGAGAGCGTCTGCCTTACAAGCAGAATGTCGGCGGTTCGATCCCGTCATCACCCACCATTCGTTTCAAGTGTTTAGCGCAGCGGTAGTTCAGTCGGTTAGAATACCGGCCTGTCACGCCGGGGGTCGCGGGTTCGAGTCCCGTCCGCTGCGCCATATTCGGTAACCTGGAACACTGAACGCCAGGTCACCACGGAAAACCCGCTGAGGCGGGTTTTTTTCTGTCTCAAGTTTGTACGTTGTTCCTCGGGTTGCATCGTTTCACGGGTTTTCAGGTTTTTTTGAAAAAACTTCAATTAAATCAACACTTTACGAAAACTTGTGGCATAATGCGCCCCGTAACGAAGCAAGGGTGATTAGCTCAGCTGGGAGAGCGTCTGCCTTACAAGCAGAATGTCGGCGGTTCGATCCCGTCATCACCCACCATTCGTTTCAAGCGTTTCGCGCAGCGGTAGTTCAGTCGGTTAGAATACCGGCCTGTCACGCCGGGGGTCGCGGGTTCGAGTCCCGTCCGCTGCGCCATATTCGGTAGCCTGGAACACTGAACGCCAGGTCACCACACGGAAAGCCCGCCTAGTGCGGGCTTTTTGCTGTCTGCGATTTACTTTTTTGCACATCCCCTGTGGCGAGGGAACTCGCCACAGTGCGTTTCATTGGTTGGCGTTGCGGCTGTGCCGGTAGTCGCTCACCGCCTCATACACCGCCTTGCGCAAACGGTTGATCCCGCCGATCGGCCGATGGGCCTCGATGCCGAACCACGGGTTGAAGGACAGGTTGTCGCATTGCAGGTTCTGCGCCGGGGTGTCGAAATCCTGGGGCGGCAGGGTAATGCGCGCCACGGTCTCGAACGGTGCATCCTGCTCGCGCCATTCGATGCTGGTGTCCTCGATGGGCATGAACGCCCGGGCGTCCTGGCGCTGGATCTGCAGCGCGAAGCAGGCGGGCACGCGATCCGTCGACAACTGCTGGTTCAACGCGCTGCGCAGGAAGTTCGGCAAGTCCCGGTTCTGCTTGGGCAAGGTGTAGGCGGGGCAGTTGTCCGGATCCGGCGTTACCCGGAACTTGGCGTTGGCGTCCCCGAACCGGTACGGCGACACCGAAAAGTACGTCGTGCGCGTCGGGCTTTCCGGTGGCGCAGACAGCGTCGCCAGGGCAATGAACAAATGACGGACCTGCCAGTTACGCGGATCCCAGCCCGGAAAGAACGCCATGACCCGCTTGCCGTCCGCCTGCGCCGCCACGTTCTGACGGTATTCGGCGACATCGCTGACAAAGAAGTTCGGGTGGCTGAACATCACGAAATCCTGTTCATGCAGATCCCGGCGGTCGTCCAGCAACTGCTTGCCCGGCACATCGTGCAGCTTGATCGCCATGCCCCGGGCGTCGCGGATGCTGTCGAACTGCGGGTAGGCGTTGCCGTTGGACAGGCGCACCGTCGCCTGCCAGACCTTGCCCGGCTCACTGAACACGCCGCGGCGCAGGTTCTCGGCCAGATCCGGCAACACCTGCACTTGCGCCTTCACGCAGCCGTGGGCCTTGGCGTGGGCATCACGCAGATACCGGGTGCTTTCCCGGTGCTGATCGACGATGCGCACGGCGGTCTGGATGACGTCCTGGGTCATGGCCGCTTCACCCGGCGGAATCTGTTCCAGCGCCGAGACCGGGCCACGGTGCTGCCAGGCGAACCAGGCGGTGGCCAAGGCCCAGCCAATCAGGCCGAGCGCCAGCAAGAGCAGCAGGGTCTTGCCCAGGATCCGCCCCAGCCACAGCCAGAGGCGCGCCAGCGCGGACGGTTTTTTGTCGGTCTTGAAGATCATGGCAGTTGCGCCTCCAGCGGGCCGCCCAGCACTTTCAGGTATTCCAGCAGGGCCCAGCGTTCCTCGGGCTGGAGCAGCCGGCCGATCACGCCGTTGCCCCGTTCGCCGGCGCGGAATTCGTGGCCGCTGTTGTGGTTGCCGGTGATTCGGGTGTCGAACAGGAAGCCGTTGGTGAAGGCCTCGGTGCGGTAGCCCAGATGCCGCGGGTCGTACTCGAACGTGCCTTTGTAGAAGGTGGTGGCGCGTTCGTCCTGCGGCGACAGCAGTTGAAAGAGGCTGGGCACCGAGCCGTTGTGCAGGAACGGCGGTGTGGCCCAGACGCCGGCCAGCGGGCGGGCCTTGTAGGCGACTTTCTCGCGTACGCCGATAGGCAGGCCGAAACCGTCGAGTTGCGGTTTTTCGGCCGGGGTGACGCCGGCCTCGCGATAGGCGCGGTTTTCCACGAAGGCCGTCACGTAGGCCAACCCCTTGGCCACCGACAGCCGGCTCAAGTCCAGCGGCTCGGTGGGATCGGGGTGCAGTTTGACGTCCATCTTGGCGAGTTCCGCCGGATCCCATTGCAGGGCGGTCAGATCGAAGCGGTGGTTGGCGATGTTGGTGGCGGTGCCGGGATCGGTGCCGATGACCTCCACCGGCAGCATGGGCAGGTGCTGCACCCAGCGTCCGCCTTCCTGGGTCTGGCGCGGCACGTGGCAGCCTGCGCAGTTTTCGGCGAACAGGGCCCGGCCCTTGGCGGCCAGCGGCTTGTCGACGGCACCCAGCAGATCTTCGGGCCAGGTCGGCGGCTGCAGCTTCTGCAGCGTCTGTTCGATCGTGTGCAGGTCGCGCACGCGGACGCTGGAGGGGTAGCGCGCGTCGCCTTGCAGCGGCTGGCCGTCGGCATCGAAGAAGTTCAGCGTGGCGCCGACGCCCAGCGCCTCACCGACGTTGCGTGCCATCGGCTGCTGCGCCGAGCCGTTCCACTGCACCCAGTCGAACGTCCACATGTCCCACAGTTGCGGGTAATCGACGGGGGCGTCGGCCACGCGGTAGTTGTCGGGCGTGATGGCATCGCCGAAGGTGGCGTTGGCGATCCGGCCGAACGCATCGGTACGGCCCGGGCCTTCTTCGGTGGGGTAGAGGCCGCGGTGGGTGTCGTTCCAGGCGACGCTGAGGAAGGTGTCCAGCGATTGCTTGAAATCCTTTCTCAGCTGCCCGTGGCGGCTGTCGTAGTCGTCGCCCAGCACGGTGCGGGCGAAGCGTTCGAATTTCCACGGGTTGTAATAGGTGGACGCCAGACTTGCCACCAGCGCCTGTCCGAAACTGCCGCCACGCAATGTAGGAACGCTGGAAGGCAGCACGTGTTGGGCGGATCCGCCGTCGATGCGCACGGCCTGGCCGTTGAAGCGCAGCTCGCCGGTGTGGCAGGCGGAGCAGGTGATGTCGAGGTATTGCTCGGAACTGCCGGGGTTCTGGTGCCGGGCAAAGCCCACGGGCAGGTTGCCGGGGTTCTGCGGCGTGGCCTTCTGCTGGGGATCCACCAGGAAACCGAAACGCGCCAGGTATTCCGGTGACGCGAAGCGCTGCTGGGAGAACGGCAGTTCCAGCGCCTGGAACCACGTGTAGCGCAGGCCTTTGACTTGCGTGCCTTGGGGCGTGAAGTAATAGGCCTGGCGTTCTTCCTCCGTCCACTGTTTCAGGTAATGCACTTGCTGCACGGGGGGGTAGAAGGGCAGTTTCGGGTTTGCGACGTAGTACAGCACTAACGCGAGGGCAAGGGCTGCCAGCACGGCGATCAGGATCAACAGTCGGTAAAAGAGGCGCAAGATGTACATCCTTGTCGAATTGTTGCGCTGTTATGCCTGAGCCGGGCAGGGTGGGGCAAGTGGCCATTACGACAAGCATTGTGAGAAGCGTCGGCAGTGATCGTCAGGCCAAGATGACAGAAGCTTCATCCCGCTCTGGATCAAATGCGTTTTAATCCCTGAACTTATCGCAGGTTTCCTGCTCTCATGCCGGTAGCCATTGGTCGTGGCGGCCTGATAAGCTCGCGGCTTTACTCGATTGCCCATTCGGCGCATGAACAAGGAAATAGCATGAAACAGCATCGGTTGGCGGCGGCGGTTGCCCTGGTTAGCCTGGTACTCGCAGGTTGCGATTCGCAGACCAGCGTGGAGCTGAAAACCCCGGCGCAAAAAGCTTCCTACGGCATCGGCCTGAACATGGGCAAGAGCCTTGCCCAGGAAGGCATGGATGACCTGGACTCCAAAGCGGTGGCCCAAGGCATCGAAGACGCCGTCGGCAAGAAAGAACAGAAGCTGAAAGACGAAGAACTGGTCGAAGCCTTCGCGGCGCTGCAGAAGCGTGCCGAAGAGCGCATGGCCAAGATGAGCGAAGAGTCGGCGGCCGCCGGCAAGAAATTCCTCGAAGAGAACGGCAAGAAGGCCGGCGTGGTCACCACCGCATCCGGTCTGCAGTACGAAGTGGTCAAGAAGGCCGACGGCCCGCAGCCTAAGCCGACCGACGTGGTGACCGTTCACTACACCGGCAAGCTGACCAACGGCACCGTGTTCGACAGCTCCGTGGAGCGCGGCAGCCCGATCGATCTGCCGGTCAGCGGCGTGATCCCGGGTTGGGTCGAAGGCCTGCAACTGATGCACGTCGGCGAGAAGTACAAGCTGTACATCCCGAGCGACCTGGCCTACGGCGCGCAGAGCCCGAGCCCGGCGATCCCGGCCAACTCGGTGCTGGTGTTCGACCTGGAACTGCTGGCCATCAAGGATCCGGCCAAAGAAGACGCCGCTGCCAAGTAAGCAGCGTCGGTTTCGCCCACAACGCCTCGCTCATGCGGGGCGTTGTTGCATCTGGACGGCGGCAAGCGTAAACAGAACGAACCCCTGCCGGTGCCGGCAGTCCCAGACATTGAGCCACCGGCAGTAACTGTCCTGGCTCGCCAAGTCAATGAAATATTGGGGTTTTTTAGGTGAGTAAAAAACGCCCGATCTGAGCGCAGCCCTTGTGAAACGGGGCTCTCAGCGTCGAAATGCAGCTCTGTTCACAAGGTTATCCACAATTTGTGTGGATAACATTTCAACGGGAAAAATCAGATGAAAACGCCGTGGAACTTCGCCCGATTCCTGCCCCTGGCCGGACGCCTGCTCGCCCGCGGGCGTTTGCCGACGTTGCTGTTCGCCGTGGCCAGCAAGGGTGCCGCCCAAGGCGACCGGCTGGGCAAGCTCAAGGATGACCTGCGCCTGCTTCAGGCGTTGTGCCTGGCGTGGTGGCGCGGCGAATACCGGGCGATCAGTCCCAAGGCGATCGTATCGGTGGTGGCCGGGCTGATGTACTTCCTCAGTCCTGTCGACGCCATCCCTGACTTCATTCCGGTGTTCGGCATGCTGGATGACATCGCCGTGCTCGCCTGGCTGATGAAGACCCTCGGTGACGAACTCGATGCGTTCCGCCGGTGGCGCAACCAACAGGCTCCGGAGAAGCTTCGTGTGGTCGAGCGCCTGCCCGATACCCCCGAGCAGCTTCAGCTTCAAGGCCCGAAAAAAAATTGATCGGCGACGGTCGCTCATTCAGATAGATGCCCCCCACGACCTTGGCCGCTGTTAGGATTACACTTCAAGGGAAAAGTGCTGACTCGCTAAGTGGTGTAGTCCTACGGGGTAGTCATGGATATTCAGATCATTACACGCGAAGGCGAGCCCGAGTATGCGGTTCTGCCATGGGCTCAGTATCAGGCTCTACTGAAAGCAGCAGGCATCAACGAAACACCGTCGCGGCCGGCACCGGCGCCGGTCGCGGCCACCCCGGACCCGATTCTTCCAGGTCTGGACCAATTACGCAGTTTGCGCGAAGGGAAGGGCATCGCCATCGAGGCGCTCGCCCGCACGGTAGGCATCAGCCCGTCTTACCTGGCCATGATCGAAAACGGCGAGCGTCAGCCCGACGCCGCGATTCGCCGCAGCCTGGCCTGGGAACTGACGGTGCCAGGGTGGAGGGAACAATCGTGAGCGTACGCATCAGCCGTCAACATTGGGACGGATTGCTGGGGGAGCTGGATCAGGCGCGCAGGCAGCGCCACCTTTTGACCTATCGGGCCTTGCTCGAACGACTGCAACTGCCCACGCCGGCGATGCAGACGCTGACTGCGGCACTGGAGCATCTCGCCGCCCTGGACGCCAAGGCCGAACAACCGTTGCGCAGTTCGCTGGTGATCAGCCAGGGCGCCAGCCGCCTGCCGCGCACCGGTTTCTTTGAATGCGTCGAGCGGCTGGGGCGTTTCTCCGGGCCGTCCGACGGCGTTGCCGCCGCTTCCTGGCACGCCTCCGAAGTGGTGCGGGTGTTCGAGTACGAATACCCCGAATCGGCGGAGGCCTGAGTGTTTCTCAAGTTCAAGGCGCACGCCGGTTACTGGCTGGCGCGCAGGTTGTTCCACTGGTCATGGTTCGTCCGCCAGCCCCGAGGCTGGCATTGGCTCGAAGGGCAGTTCGCCCGGATGGCGAACCTGGGCGATGTCGGCGCGCAGAGCTTCTACGGGCACATCCTGACATTTCGCGGCGTGGGGCTGGGGGCGCGTGAAGAGGGCGTGCGGTTGCTGCGCCTGGCCGCGTTGGCCGGTGACGGCAAGGCGGCCTACCAGGTCGGGGCCATCAGCCTGGCCGGCACGCCGTCCAAGGCGCCGGATCCGGCGGAGGCCGAGCGCTGGTGGGGGATCGCCGCCAAGGCCGGGCATCCGTTGGCGGAGGTCAAGCTCAAGGAACTGGCGGCGCGCGGACGATCCGAGTGACAGGCCTGTCTCAACGAATGAGCGGGGCGTGAGGGCAACCTCCCGCCCCGTTTTTTGCGCCTGTCGTTCGAGCCTGCCCGCACCCACAGGAGACGGTCTCAGCGTTGCCCCATCAGCAACGCCGGCCCTGCGTCAGGCACGGCCCCGCAGTCGATGACGTGCACGCTGTAGCCCGGCACATTCTTGGCGTGGTGCTTGGCCTGCGACGCCATTTCCGCGAGCTGGCTGGCGTCCAGTTGCCCGCACGCCTCGGGGTGCAGGTGCACCACGCCGATGGACAGCGACAGCAGCGGGAATTCCTGGCGCACCCCCTGACGGTTCGGTGCGGTGAAGCAGCCGGCGTCGAGGTGTTCGGGGCGGTAGAAGCGCCGGCACTGGCTCTGGAAGTCGTCGAGCAACTGGTTGAGGCGCTTGCGCCAGTCTTCAGGTCCCAGCACCAGCAGGAAGTCGTCGCCGCCGATGTGGCCGACGAAGTCGCGGGTGGGGTCGACGCGCTCGTTCAGGCATTGGGCCAGGCACAGCAGCACTTCGTCGCCCCGGCCGTAGCCGTAGATGTCATTGAAGGGCTTGAAGCTGTCGATGTCGACGTAACAGATGATCGACTCGCGGCCCTGCAGCAGCAGGCGGGTCAGGCACTGCTGGATCGGCACGTTGCCGGGCAGCAGGGTCAGGGGGTTGGCGTAGCGGGCCTGCTGGATCTTCAGCTCGGTGATCAGCTTGAGCACGTCGATCACCCGGCCCAGGCCCAGGTAGCTGCCGTTGAGGGTGATGATGAAATCCTCTTCGATGCGTTGCCGGGCGCGGCTGGTGATCAGGCGGCTGACCTGCTGCAGCGACTGGTTCATTTCCACGGCCAGGAAATCTTCGCTCATCAGGCGGCTGATCGGCTTGCGGGCGAACAGGTCGGTGGCGAACGGCTTGAGCAGCGCATCGGACAAGGAATGCCGGTGGACGATGCCGCAGGGCTGGTCCTGGGCGTCGAGCACCGCCAGCGAATTGAGGTTGGCCTGGCGGCGGAAGGCTTCCAGCACGTTGGCGGTCGGGGTGTCGCGGTTGACCGCCGGCTGGTCGTTGAGCAGGGCGCTGAGGTCGCTGCCTTCGTCGTTCAGGGCGACGGCGCTGCTGTCGTGCTTGGGCATCAGGGCCCGGGCGTCCCGGGGCGGATGTTCCTGGGGACGGCCCAGCAGGTAGCCCTGCACCAGGTCGATGCCCATCTCCGTGAGCACGGCGAGCTCTTCCGGCAGTTCGATGCCCTCGGCGATCACCTGGGCCCTGGAGGCCTTGGCGATCTGCAGGATCGAGCCGACGAACTCGCGCTTGAGCGCATCCTGATGGATGCCGTCGATGAAGTGGCGGTCGATCTTCACGTAGTCCGGACGCAGCTCGGACCAGAGCCGCAGGCTCGAATAGCCGGCGCCGAGGTCGTCCAGCGCAATCGAGAAGCCCATGGCCCGGTAGTGGTGCAGCGCCGTTTGCAGCAACTGGAAGTCGTCGGTCGGCGTCTGCTCGGTCAGTTCGATCACCACTTGGCTGGGCGGGATGCCGAAGTCCTGAAGCAGTTGCAGCGTGCGCCCCGGTTGATGCGCGGCCTCAAGCAGCGACTCCGGCGAGACGTTGAGGAACAGCTTGCCCGGCAGCCGCTGTTCGTTGAAGCGCCGGCAAGCGCTTTGCCGGCAGGCGATCTCCAGTTCGCTCAGGCGGCCGGCCTGGCGGGCCACGGCGAACAGGGCGATGGGGGAGTGCAGCGGGCTGTTGGACGGGCCCCGGGTGAGGGCCTCGTAGCCGAGGATGCGCCGTTGCGAGAGGCAGATGATCGGCTGGAACAGGCTGTGCAAACCGCTTTGAGTCAGGATCGAGCTCAAGGCACTCAGCTGTTCGGTCGTGGTCATGGCATTCTCGGGCGATAAAAAAAGGACTGGGAGCGCTCTAGTTCAAGAGTCGCTCCCAGTCCTTTATTGCACGACAGAATGATGACTGTTTGATGACGATCCGGGGATCGTCACCATTAAATTGCCATCACCTTACTTCTTGGCGACCTGGTTGCTCAGCTTCAGGTAATCCAGCAGCACCCGCCCGGTCTCGCTCAGGTAGGCGTCGTCTTCCGGCTTGACCTTGTCCGGCTCGGCGGCGGCCAGGGCGTCGTCGTCTTCTTTCTTCAGTTCCTTGAGCGGTTCTTCGCCCTTGGCCTTGCGGCGGATGTTTTCCATCGCCAGCTGCTTGGCGTCGATGTCGGCGTGCTGGGCGCGGCGGTCGGCTTCGTTGAGGCTGACGGTCTTCTCTTCCAGCAGCTTCTGCGCCAGGGCCAGCTTGTCGCGGATGAACACGAACTCCGCATCCTTGGCGGTGCGGGTGTCATGCTCGGACTTGAGCTGCGCCAGGAACGGCTTGAACGGATCCACCGCCGGCTTGATCGCCGCGCGGATGGTGTCCCACGGCATGGCTTCCGGCAGGGCGCTTTCGCCGATTTCCTTGGTGTCGATCAGCGACGGGTAGTCGATGTCCGGCAGTACGCCCTGGTGCTGGGTGCTCTGGCCGGAGACGCGGTAGAACTTGGCCAGGGTCAGTTTCAGCTCGCCGTGGTTCAGCGGCTGGATGGTCTGCACGGTGCCTTTGCCGAAGGTCTGGCCGCCGATGATCAGCGCACGGTGGTAGTCCTGCATGGCGCCGGCGAAGATCTCCGAGGCCGACGCGGACAGGCGGTTGACCAGCAGCGCCATCGGCCCTTTGTAGAAGGCGCCCGGGTTTTCGTCTTCGAGCACGTCGACACGGCCGTCGGCGTTGCGCACAAGCACGGTCGGGCCCTTGTCGATGAACAGGCTGGTCAGCTCGGTGGCTTCCTGCAGGGAGCCGCCGCCGTTGTTGCGCAGGTCGATGACCACGCCGTCGACTTTCTCTTTCTGCAGTTCGGTCAGCAGTTTCTTGACGTCGCGGGTGGTGCTCTTGTAGTCCGGGTCGCCGGCGCGGAATGCCTTGAAGTCGAGGTAGAAGGCCGGGATCTCGATCACGCCGAGCTTGTAGTCCTTGCCGTCCTGTTTCAGGCTGAGCACGGACTTCTTCACGGCCTGGTCTTCGAGCTTCACCGCTTCGCGGGTGATCGGCACGATCTTGCTGGTCTGGTCGTTAGGCGCATTGCTGGCCGGAATCACTTCCAGGCGCACCACGGTGCCTTTCGGGCCGCGGATCAGCTTGACCACTTCGTCCAGGCGCCAGCCGACCACGTCGACCATTTCCTTGTTGCCCTGGGCGACGCCGATGATCTTGTCCGCCGGGGCGACCTGCTTGGTCTTGTCGGCAGGGCCGGCCGGCACCAGGCGCACGACTTTCACCTGGTCGTTGTCGCTCTGCAGCACGGCGCCGATGCCCTCCAGGGACAGGCTCATGTTGATGTCGAAGTTTTCCGCGTTGTCCGGCGACAGGTAGTTGGTGTGCGGATCGTAAGACATCGCGAAGGTGTTGATGTACGCCTGGAAGATGTCTTCCGGGCGGGTCTGGTCCAGGCGCGCCAGCTGGTTCTTGTAGCGCTTGGTCAGGGTTTCCTGGATCTGCTTGGGCTCTTTGCCGGCGATCTTCATCCGCAGCACTTCGTCCTTGACGCGCTTGCGCCACAGGTCGTCGAGCTCGGCGGTGGATTTGAGCCAAGGCGCGTCCTTGCGGTCGATCAGCAAGGTTTCCTTGGTGGTGAAGTCCATCTTGTCGACGCCCTTGCCCAGTTCGCCGAGGGCGAAGTCCAGGCGCGCCTTCACGCGGTCCAGGTAGCGCTTGTAGATGGTGAACCCGGCGTTGAGGTCGCCGCTCTTGAGGAAGTCGTCGAACTGGGTCTTCCACTTGTCGAATTCGGCGATGTCGCTGGCCATGAAGTAGCTGCGCGACGGATCCAGCAGCTTGATGTAGCTGTCGTAGATGATCACCGAACGGGCGTCGTCCAGCGGCGGCTTGCTGTAGTGGTGGCGCTTGAGCAGTTCGACGACGTTCAGGCTGGCGATCACTTCGTCACGGTCGGGCTGCAGCTTGTCCCAGCTGTTGGCTGCGAATGAGCTGCCCGAGACCGGCAACAGACCGATACCGATGATGAGGGCGAGGGCGGAGCTGGGGAGCAGATGCTTCATGCTGATTCGACGCGGGGACAATTGATAACGCATATTAGGCCGTCTTTGAAGTCGCCGGTACCTCTGCGCTCTGCCCGAACACAATCGTTCAGTGTTCGTTCAGACCCAGGGCCGGTCGCATAATGCAAAAAGCCCGGCGCTACAGCTTCGGGCTCAGTCCAGACTCACTATGGAGGCAGTGTGAAGGCATTGCAAGGCGTTGACGGTCAAGTGGCATGGGTAGATGAGCCGAGTCCTGCGTGCGATGCGGGGCAAGTGCGCATCCGGGTGGCGGCGGCGGGGCTCAACCGCGCCGATCTGTTGCAGAAAGCCGGGCTCTATCCGCCGCCGCCGGGGGTGAGCCAGGCGCTCGGCCTTGAGTGTTCGGGGGTGATCAGCGAAGTCGGCGCGGGGTCGTCCTGGCAGGTCGGCGACCGGGTGTGCGCGCTGCTGGCCGGCGGCGGGATGGCCGAAGAAGTGGTCGTCGACGGGCGGCACGTGCTGGCGGTGCCGGAGGGCCTGTCGCTGGCCGAAGCCGCCGCGCTGCCCGAGGTCTACGCCACTGTCTGGCTGAACGTGTTCCGGCTGGCGGCGCTCAAGCCGGGCGAGAAGGTCTTGCTGCATGCCGGCGCCAGCGGCATCGGTTCGGCCGCCATCCAGCTGTGCAAGGCGTTCGGCAACCCGTGCTGGGTCAGCGTCGGCTCGGCCGAGCGCCTGGCCTACTGTGAAGCGCTGGGGGCCCAGGGCGGCGCGGTGCGCACCGATGACCTGGAGAGCCTGCGGGACTTCGGCCCGTTCGATGTGATCCTGGATCCGGTGGGCGGCCATTACTCGGCGCTGAACCTCAAGCTGCTGGCGCAGGATGGCCGCTGGGTGCTGATCGGCCTGATGGGCGGGCGCGAGGCGAAGCTGGATCTGGCCCAGGTGCTGAGCAAGCGCGTGCAGTTGCTGGGCTCGACCCTGCGCAGCCGCGACGACGGGTTCAAGGCCGATCTGTTCGCCGACCTGAACCAGCATGTCTGGCCGCTCTTCGCCGAAGGACGGTTGAGCCCGCAGTTGGCGAAGACGTTCGCGGCCAAGGACGCCGAAGCGGCGTTTGCGGAGCTGGCGAGCAACACGGTGGCGGGGAAGGTGGTGCTGCTGATCGACGAAAGCCTGGCCTGACGGCCCGCACATTCTGCGGGAGCGGCGGTGCGGACCGACGCTCCCGCAGGAGGCGGTCAGGTCCAGAGGTGGATCGGCCAGCCGGCCTGTTCGGCGTGTTCGCGCAGCACCGGATCCGGGTTCACGATGTGCGGGTAGTCCACCTTCAGCAGCAGCGGCAGGTCGTTGCGCGAGTCGGAATAGAAGCTTGCGCCCTCCAGGTTCTCTTCTTCGGCGTCCAGCCACTCCAGCAGACGGGTGATCTTGCCTTCGCGGTAGGTCAGGATGCCGGTGGTCTGGCCGCTGTACACGCCATGGGCGACCTCCAGCTCGATGCCGAGGATTTCGTCGATGCCCAGGCGTTCGGCGATCGGCTTGACCAGGTGCGTGCCCGAGGCCGAGATCACCAGGATCCGGTCGCCAGCCTTGCGGTGGGCGGCGATGGCCTTGGTCGCATCGCTGAAGATGATCGGTTCGATGAAGTCTTCCACCCACGGTTCGACCAGGTGTTCCACCTCCGCCGGGGTGCGGCCGATCAGCGGCTCAAGGCTGAACGCCATGTAGTCCTCCATGCGCAGCTTGCCATGGCTGTAGGCGTCCATCAGTTCGTTGTTCCTGCGCATGAACGACTCGGGATCGACCCAGCCCAGCCGTCCCATCTGCTCGCTCCAGAGGGAGGCGCAGTCGCCGTGGATCAGGGTTTCGTCCAGATCAAAAATTGCCAGGGCCATCAGTGCGGTTCTCTCTTCAACGTCAGCAAAGTCATCAGGCTACCTCACGCAGGGCCGTCGGATCGATGGAAAGCTTGAGGCGGCGGCCGTCGGGGTGCAGATCCGCCGCCGAACGGTTGAGCACGTCCACCACCAGTTCCACGCCCCGGGCCTCGACCCGGTAGCGGATCACGTTGCCCAGCAGGCTGTGGCTGCGGATCTGCGCGTCGGGCTCGCCGTCCACGCGCAGTTCGATGGCTTCCGGGCGGATGGCGATGCGGTGGTGGATCGGGCGCTGCAGCAGCTTCGAGGCGCTGTCGGCGTCCAGCAGGTTGTAGTTGCCGATGAAGCCGGCGGCGAACACGTCCACCGGGGCGGTGTACAGGGTTTCGGCATCGCCGCTCTGTACGATCTTTCCCTGGTTCATCAGGAAAATCCGGTCGGACATGGTCAGCGCTTCTTCCTGGTCGTGGGTGACGAAGATCGTGGTCAGGCCGAGTTCGCGCTGGATCTGCCGGATCTGCTCGCGCAGGTGCTTGCGGATCCGCGCATCGAGGGCCGACAGCGGTTCGTCCAGCAACAGCAGGCGGGGCCGGGTGACCAGGGAGCGGGCGAGGGCCACGCGCTGGCACTGGCCGCCGGACAACTGATGGGGATAGCGGCCGGCGAAGTCGTTCAGCTCCACCAGCTTCAGCGCTTCGGCCACGCGCTTGTGGCTGTCGTCGGCGTTGACCTTCTGCATGCGCAGGCCGAATGCCACGTTCTGCTCCACGGTCATGTTGGGGAACAGCGCGTAGCTCTGGAACACCATGCCGATCCCGCGCTTCTGCGGGCTCAGCGGCACGATGTCGACGCCGTCGAGCAGGATCTTGCCGCCGTCCACCGGCGTCAGGCCGGCGATGCAGCGCAGCAGGGTGGACTTGCCGCAGCCGGACGGGCCGAGCAGGGTGACGAACTCGCCCTTGTTGATTTCGCAGTTGATGTCGCTGAACACCGTGGTGCCCGCGTAGTGCTTCTGCAGATGTTGGACGCTGACATAGCTCATTGGCTTTTGTCCTTGTTCAAGATGTTGGCGACCCAGGTCAGGACCAGCACGAAAAAGAAGTAGGAGATCACCAGCGCACTGGTGAAGTGGCCGCTGCTGTTGCGCATGTTGTTCAGGTACACCTGCAGGGTTTCGTAGCGGGTGCCGACCAGGATGTTGGCGAACACGAACTCGCCGAACAGGAACGAGAACGACAGCAGCAACGCCACCATCAGGCCCTTGCGCAGGTTCGGCAGCACTACCAGGAACGCCGCCTGCCAGGTGCTGGCGCCGAGCAGTTGGGCGGCGTCCATCAGGTCGCGCAGGTTGATCGCCTGCAGGTTGTTGGTGATCGCCCGGTACATGAACGGCAGCGCCACGGTGAAGTAGCAGCCGATCAGGATCCACGGCGTGCCGACCATCGCCAGCGGCCCGGAGCCGTAGAGCTGCAGCAGCCCCACCGACGACACCACCGGCGGCACCGCGAAGGGCAGCAGGATCAGGATGTTCATCAGCGCGTCGAGCTTGGGGAAGTGGTAGTGCACCACGAACAGCAGCGGCAGGATCAGCACCACCGACAGCGCCAGCGCGCCCACGCACACCAGCAGCGACTGGCCGAAGGCGTGCAGGAAGCGCGGATCGCTCCACAGCTGGATGTACCACTTGAAGGTGAAGCCGCTGGGCAGCACGGTGGCCGACCAACTGCTGGCGATCGAGTAGACCAGCGTGCCCGCCAGCGGCAGCAGCAGAATGGCGAACAGCAGGCAGACCACGACGCGGTGGTAGAGGCCGGCCGGGCCGGATTCAGCGCGAGACATGGTAGCTCCTCTTGAGCAGCAGTTGATGCACGACGGTCACCAGGGTCATCAGGACGACCAGCACCACGGCCAGGGCGCTGGCCAGGTTCGGGTCGAGCGAGATGTCGCCGGAGACCATCGCCGCGATGCGGATCGGCAGCACGTTGAAGTTGCCGGTGGTCAGCGCGTAGACCGTGGCGTAGGCGCCCAGGGCGTTGGCCAGCAGGATCACGAAGGTGCCCAGCAGCGCCGGGGTCAGCACCGGCAGGCCGATGTGGCGCCAGAACTGCCAGCCGCTGGCGCCGAGCAGCGCGGCGGACTCGCGCCAGTCTTCGCGCAGCGCATCGAAGGCCGGATAGAGCAGCAGCACGCCGAGGGGGATCTGGAAGTAGGTGTAGAGGATGATCAGTCCGGTCTTGGAGTACAGGTTGAAGTCCTGGATGAGCCCGGCCTGCTTCAGCATGATCGTGAAGCTGCCGTTGAAGCCCAGCAGGATGATGAACGCGAAGGCCAGGGGCACGCCGGCGAAGTTGCTGGTCATGTTGGCGAAGGCGTTGACGAAGTTGCGCAGTTTGCTGTCGACCCGGCGCAGCGAGTACGCGCCCAGCACCGCAATGAGGATGCCGAACACGCTCGACCAGAAACTGATCTCCAGGCTGTACTGGATCGCCTGCAGGTAGAACTTGGAGCTGAAGATCCTGGTGAAGTTGGCCAGGCCCCAGCCGGACTCCTCCGATTGCAGGCTGTTGATCATCACCCAGGCCAGCGGTGCGATCTCGAACACCATGAAGAACAGGGCGAAAGGCACCAGGCACAGGGCGGCCAGCCATTTGCTGCGGGTCATCGGATTCACTTGAGCAGCTCCCGGCAGACGGGTTTGTCGTGGGGCACACCGAGCAGTTCGCAGACGGTGCCGCACAGGTCGGTCTGCTTCGGCCGGGCGCCCGGATCCAGGCTGAAGGCGTCGCCCAGCACGAACAGCGGCACCCGGCGCTCCTCCGGCAGCAGGCCGTTGTGCGAGCGGTCGTTGTTCATGCCGTGGTCGGCGGTCACCAGCACCTGGTAGCCGGCGTCGAGCCAGCCTTGCAGGTAGTCGGCGAGGATGATGTCGGCGCTGCGGGCGCTGTTGCGGTACTGGGGCGAGTCGAGGCCGTGCTTGTGGCCGGCGTCGTCGATGTTCATCGGATGGATCAGCAGAAAGTTCGGGCGGTGGCGCAGGCGCAGGTGCTCGGCGTCGGCGAACAGGTGCGAGTCCGGGTAGTGGTCGTTCCAGTAGAAGTGGCCGTGCTGGATCGGCAGGGCCGGGTCGTCGGTGTGACGGTCGCGCGCCGCCACGAACGGTGAGCGGTTGTACAGCTCGCTGACCCAGTGGTAGGCCGCCGCAGCGGTGGTCAGGCCGGCGTCCCTGGCGTAGTGGTAGATGCTGCGCTGGTTGGACAGGCGCGAGACGTTGTTGTGGACGATGCCGCTGTCGATCGGCGGCACGCCGGTGAGGATGCATTCGTACAGCGGTCGGGACAGGGCCGGAAGCTCGCACTCCAGTTGATGGAGCGCGGCGCGTCCTGCGCCGACATAAGCTTGCAGATGCCCCATGGCGTGACGGGCGACCTCGTGGCTGAGGCCGTCGAGCACGACAAGGATGACGTTGTGCTTCATAGGGGCAGAAACTCCGCGAAACAATAAGAACGGGAAACTCGAAATCGACACGGATCCTGTGGGAGCGAGCAAGCCCGCTCCCACAGGGTTTTGTGCCAGACCTAGTAGGGATCTATCGGCTTACTTCATCTCGACGATGACTTCTTCGTTCCACTTCTGCGGCAGGGCCTTGGAGGTCTTCTCCCACGCATCGGCGTCCTTGATCGGGGTGACCTTCTTGTACTGCTCGTTCGGCAGCAGCTTGGCCTTCACGTCTTCCGGCAGGGTCAGGTGCTCGGCGCGGATCGGACGGGCGTTGCCGCGGGCCAGGTTGATCTGGCCGGCGTCGCTGAAGATGTATTCGCGGGTCAGCTTGGCCGCGTTCGGGTTCTTCGCGTACTTGTTGATGATGGTGGTGTAGCCGGAGATCACCGAGCCGTCGGACGGGATCAGCACCACGAAGTCATCCGGGTTGGCCATCTTGGCCTTGTAGCTCAGGCCGTTGAAGTCCCAGACCACGCCGACTTCCACTTCACCCTTCTCGATGGTGGAGATGGTCGGGTTGGACATCGACAGGCGACCCTGCTTGGCGATGTCGGCGAACAGCAGCAGCGCCGGCTGCAGGTTCTTCTCGTCGCCGCCGTTGGCCAGCGCGGCGGCCAGCACGCCGTTGGCGGCTTGCGCGGCGGTGCTCACGTCACCGATGGAGACCTTGTACTTGCCGCCCTTGAGGTCGGCCCATTTGGTCGGCACTTCGGAGCCGTGCAGCAGCTTCTTGTTGACGATGAAGGCGATGGTGCCGGTGTAGGCCAGCGCCCAGTTGCCGTCCTTGTCCTTGGCCCAGGCAGGCACCTGCTCCCAGGTGCTCGGCTTGTACGGCTGCACCACGCCTTGCTTGACCGCGATCGGGCCGAAGGCCGCGCCGACGTCGCCGATGTCGGCGGTGGCGTTGTCTTTCTCGGCGGCGAACTTGGCGATTTCCTGGGCCGAGCTCATGTCGGTGTCGACGTGCTTGAGGCCGTAGTTCTTGGCCAGGTCTTCCCAGGTGCCTTTCCAGTTGGCCCAGTCGTCGGGCATGCCCACGCTGTTGACGGCGCCTTCCGCTTTCGCAGCGGCTTCCAGGGTTTTCAGGTCGTCGGCCGCCATGGCGGCGGTGCACATTGCAATGGTCGAGCCTAACAGTGATGCCAGGAAAAACTGTTTCATTCCGAAGCTCCTTGGGTCGTGTTCAACGCTGCGATTGCGGTGTGTGTTGGTCTAGGTCAGCAATACCTGAGCCAATCTAAGGGGGCTGGATGACACTTTGATGTCGGCGACTGTCCGGCGGCGCTTTTTTCTGCGGGCCGTCGCAGGCTGCCCGGTAAGCGTAGACCATGGCCGGAGCCCGGTCCGTAAAGGACTTGGCCGATGTATTGCAGGCTGTGAGCGTGACCGTCGGGCGGTTTTGTCATCTCCCGGTCATCTGCGCTGCCTAGGCTTTGTGTTCAGTGATGAGCCGGTTTTGCAGCGCGGTTCTGCCCCGAAACAGTGCTGGTCTAGTCCAGATAGGTAACGTTGATGCGCGATGAGGCAACAAAAGCGGTGACAGCCATTTGCCTGATCCTTCAGGAGCAGATGAACCACGGCCTGCTGGCGCCCGGCAGCAAGCTGCCGGCCGAGCGCAAGCTCAGCGAGCTGTTCGGCACCACCCGGATCACGGTGCGCGAGGCGTTGCTGCAGCTGGAGGCCCAAGGGCAGATCTACCGCGAGGAGCGCCGTGGCTGGTTCGTGTCACCGCCGCGCCTGGCGTACAACCTGATGCAGCGCAGCCACTTTCACGCGATGGTCAGCGCCCAGGGGCGGGTGCCGTCGACCGAGGTGATTTCGGCGCGGCTGCAGCCGGCGTCGGCGGCGGTGTGCGCCTGGCTGCAGTTGCCGGCGCTGTCGAGCGTGATCCAGATCTGCCGGTCCCGGCGCATCGACGGGCGGCTGGTGCTGTATGTGGAGCACTACCTGAACCCGCATTATTTCCCGGGCATCCTGGACTGCGACCTGAACCAGTCGATCACCGAGCTGTACGCGCGCAACTACGACCTGCACTACGGCCGGGTGCGGTTCGAGATCGTGCCGACCTCGCTGTCGGTGGATGCCGCGGCGGCGCTGCGGGTGTCGGTGGGCAGTCCGGGCTTGCGGATCGCCCGGGTCAACTACGATCAGCACGAGCGGCTGATCGACTGCGACCTGGAGTTCTGGCGGCATGACGCGATCCATGTCGGCGTCGATGTGTTCTGAGCTGTTGGCTGGCCGTGACTGGATCGGTGCGCCTGCCGACGTCATCGACAGCAGGCTGGCTCACACAGGGATTCGGGGGGAGTGCGGGGAGTGAGCCTGCTTGCGATGACGGTCACTCCGGTTTCGGCTCTCCACCGCCGGCCGTCACCACCTGCACGCTCATGCGCGGCGTCGCCAGGTCCAGCCCGGCTTCGTCCAGGTGGCGCTTGAGCGACAGGTTGAACGCCCGCGAAACCTCCCACTGCTTGATCGGCGCGGTCTTGAAGCGCGCCCGCAGGATCGCGTTGCCGGACTCGAAACTCTCCACTCCCTGAAACTCCAGCGGCGACCAGATGTTGCGGCGCTGCAGGGGATCGGTGCGCATCTTCTGGCCGACCTCGCGCATCAGCTTCATCGCCTCGTCGATGTCCATGTTGTACGGCACCGCGACCCGGAAGATCGCGTAGCCGAACTCACGGGAGTAGTTCTTGATGCTCTTGATTTCGCTGAACGGGATGGTGTGCACGATGCCGTCGATGTCCCGCAGGCGCACGGTGCGGATGGTCAGCCCTTCGACGGTGCCCAGGTGGCCGCCGACGTCCACGTAGTCGTCGATGGCCAGCGAATCTTCGATGATGATGAACAGCCCGGTGATCAGGTCCGCCACCAGCGACTGCGCACCGAAGCCGATGGCCAGGCCGATCACGCCCGCACCGGCCAGCAGCGGCGTGACGTTCATGCCCATGTTGGCCAGGGCGACGATCAGGGCCACGATGAAGATCGCCACGAACAGCACGTTGCGGATCAGCGGCATCATCGTCTGCGCCCGGGTGTTGGCCAGGCCCTTGCGCGAGCGGGTGAGGGCGTGGTGCACGGCGGTGTCGCTGAGGATCCAGATCAGCCAGGCGAAGATCAGGGTGCCGATCAGGCTGAACAGCTTGACGCTGACGTCGTGGCCTTCGCCTTCGGTGAAGCCGATCAGCGACTTGCCCCACACCCGCAGGCCCAGCTCGATGAACGCCAGCCATACCGCCAGGTGGGCGAGGGTGTAGAAAAAGGCTTTGAGGCGTTCGGAATAGAACGCGTGGCGCTTCGGCCCGCGCTGCGGCTTGAGCGCATGGCGACGCACCAGACCGTTGATGACCATGCACAGCACCAGCAGCACGGTGCAGATCAGCGACTGGCGCAACGCGGTGCTGGTGTCGCCGGCGGAAATGAACGTGGCGAACAGCGAAATGCCGACCAGCACCAGCGCCGGGACGTACCAGAACGTGCCCAGGATCTCGATGGTGTCGCTGAGGGCGCGGCGGGTCAGGCGGCGGGACAGCGGCTGGTTGCGGATCAGATGGGCGATGGGCCGCCGGAAGCGCAGGATGAACAGCGCGGTGAACAGGGCGGCGAGTACGTTGGCGACCGTGGCGGCGGTGTGCGCCAGGTGCACGCCGAGGCTGGCGATCAGGCGCGGATCGTTCAGGGCCTCGCCGAACGCGGCGAAGCTGCCGATCAGCCACAGCGGGCGGAACGCCTGGTGCCGCAGGATGTACAGCGCGCGGTGGCGGTGCGGCCCGTCGAGCAGGGAAAAGGCGATCACGCAGATCGCCGAGAAACAGGTGCCCACCACCAAGGCATAGGCCAGCACCATCGCCAGGCTCTTGCCCAGCGACGACGGCAGGGCGTAACTCATGTAGACGGTCATCACCAGCGCGATCATCCATGGCCCGAGCTTGCGCAGGGCGAAGCGCAGCATGTCGAGGGCCTTGGGGTGTTGCGGCAGTTCCTCGGTGAGGCCGAAGCGCAGGCGCACCCGGTGCCCGAGCCAGATCAGCGCGGCGGCGAGCAGGCTCCAGACCGCGAGGATCACGGCGAATGCGAAGACGATCGGCACCCACTCGCTGGCGGGCACCATCAGGGCGGCCAGTTCGTCCTGGGCCTGGTCGAATTCGGCGAGCCAGCGGCTGAGCGGGCTGTCGGCGCCGGAAAACTGCTTTTCGAAGTTGGCCAGGGTGCCGCCGATCAGGCCCAGCACGCCTTCTTCCGGGGTGGCCTGGGCCTTTTGGGTGGCGTCGCGCAGTTTCTTCAGGTCCGCCAGCAGGCGGGCGCGCTGCTGATCGTTCTCCAGCGACTTGATGACCTCGTCCAGCGACTGGCCCAGCGGTTCCTGGGCTTCGGGCTGGGCCTTGTTCGCGCCGTTGAGGATGCCCGGCAGGCCGACCGCCTCGGCCGGCGCCAGCGGCATCAGGGAAATCAGGCAGACGAGAAACAGGCAGGGCAGGGTGAAGAGACGGGCGAACACGGGGCAGTCAACCTCGCAAGGGGCGGATCGGGCGAGTGTACGAGCCCGCCGGAGCCAATGCGAGCGCAGCACGGCTCATTCGTTGAGTTTGGCCAGGATCTTGTAGACCACGGTGGCCAGGATCATCAGCATGCCGACCCACATGGCGAACACGCCGGCGTTCTTGTCGCGGAAGTTGAAGCCGATGGCGAGCAGGATCATGCCCGACAGGATCGGAATGAGCATGGCGTGGAACGATGACATCGAGATCATGGCGACTGCCTTGTCGAAGGGGATGGTTCAAGTCTAGGTGGGATTTTGCCCGGTGGGGGTGATGCGGGTCAGAACCGGGCCGCTCCGGACGGGGGCGGCGTCTGTTCGATAGCCATCGCCAGCAGGCTGGCTCCCATAATGGAACGCATTGCCCATGTGGGAGCCCGTCTGCCGGCGATGTTCTCGCAGGGTTACGGCAGTTCGCGGCTGGCGTAGAACGCGCTCAGCACCTTGACCAGGTGCGCCAGGTCATGGCTGCCGCACAGTTCGCGGATCGAGTGCATGGCGAACGTCGGCAGGCCGATGTCGACGGTGCGCACGCCCAGGTGGCTGGCGGTGATCGGGCCGATGGTCGAGCCGCAGCCCATGTCGCTGCGCACCACGAAGCTTTGCACCGGCACTTCTTCGGCCATGCACAGGTGGCGGAAGAACCCGGCGGTTTCGCTGTTGGTGGCGTAGCGCTGGTTGTTGTTGACCTTGATCACCGGGCCGGCGTTGAGTTTCGGGCCGTGGTTGCCGTCGTGCTTCTCGGCGTAGTTGGGGTGCACGCCGTGGGCGTTGTCGGCCGAGACCAGCAGGGATTTCTGGATGGTGCGCACGAACTCGTCGCCTTCGGGCAGCAGGCGGCGCAGGGTCTGCTCCAGCATCGGGCCGTCGGCGCCGCAGGCCGAGCAGGAGCCGACCTCTTCGTGGTCGTTGCACACCAGCACGCAGGTCTCTTCGGTGTCGGCGTTGAGCAGGGCCTGCAGGCCGGCGTAGCACGACAGCAGGTTGTCCAGGCGGGCGCCGGCGATGAAGTCGCCGTGCAGGCCGATGACGGCGGCGCTCTGGGTGTCGTAGAAGCTCAGCTCGTAGTCGAGCACCACATCGGCGTTGAGGCCGTGCTCGCGGGCCAACTGGTCGGTGAGCACGGCGCGGAAGTCCACGCGCTCGTCGCCGGCGAACTGCGCCAGCACCGGCGGCAGCTCGGTCTGTGCGTTGATCGCCCAGCCCTGGTTGGCTTCGCGGTTGAGGTGGATCGCAAGGTTGGGGATGATCGCGATCGGTGCCTTGAAGTCGATCAGTTGGCTTTCGACCTTGCCGTCGCGGCGGAAGGTGACGCGGCCGGCCAGCGACAGGTCGCGGTCGAACCATGGCGCCAGCAGCGCGCCGCCGTAGACTTCGACGCCCAGTTGCCAGAAGCCCTGGCGCTGCAGTTCCGGTTGCGGCTTGACCCGCAGGCACGGGCTGTCGGTGTGGGCGCCGACCAGGCGGATACCGTCGTGGAGCGGCGAGTGGCGGCCCATCTTGATGGCGATGATCGAGGAGTCGTTACGGGTGACGTAGTAACGGCCGTTGGCTTCGGTGTGCCACGGCTCGCGCTCGTCGAGGCGCACATAACCGGCGGCCTCCAGGCGTTGGGCAAGGCTGGCGGTGGCGTGGAACGGGGTAGGTGAGGCCTTGAGGAAGTCGATCAGGCCTTGGTTCAACTCTTCGCGCATAGGAGGCTCCAGACAGCGATGGGCGGGAGTTTAACCCATCGGTCCGAGGCTGGGGACATGCGGGCGCTACTGTCTTGGTCCGGTCGTGCGGTGCCTGGGCCGGCGCCATCGCCAGCAGGCTGGCTCCCACAGAAGGGCGGCCGGCAGGAGGGTGTTGCCGGGGCCGGCCCTTTCGCGGGCAAGCCCGCTCCCACAGTGGTCTTCGGTGATCTGCGATAACTGTGGGGAGCTGGCTTGCCAGCGATGGCGGCCGTCCGGGCACCGCAGGGCATGATCAAGACAGTGGCTTCCACACGTTTGTGGGAGCCGGCCTGCCGGCGATGGCGTCAGCCAAGGCGCCGCGGAGCCGGAGAGGTGCCTCAGCGGGCCGCCGACACCCGTTTCTTCAGGTAGCTCATGATGATCTTTTCGTCTTCGGGCTTGTCCGGACGCGGCAGTTGCTGCGGCCAGCGGGGATGGTCCAGCAGCTTTTTCCGGCGGCTTTCGTCCCAGCGCAGGATTTCCCGCGAGGCGCATTCCCACCACTCATGGCGGCAAGCGGTGTAGTACGGATGGTCCGGCGCGGCGCTGCCGTACAAAAGGTCGCGGCCGACCTTGCGCAGGGTGCCGCTCTGGTTGCGCAGTTTCCATTTGATCTTCAGGCGTTGCCAGGCCGACGGGAATGGCTTGGCCCGCGGCACGTCGGTGCACAGGTCCACCAGGCGCTGGCTGAACGCCTCGCCGTGCTGGGAGAAGAAGTACGCCTGCATCGCATGGAAGAAACGCTTCTCCGCGAAGTAGTGGTAGATGTGCTTGCGCGCCTCCACCACCGGACGCTTGCGCATGGCGTACGACAAGGCGATCTGCTCGATGGTGTGGATCTCGAAGCCGCCGGCGGTCCATTCGTCGATCAGGCGGATCGATTCCTCGAACAGCGCCGAGTCGCTGTCGGTGACCCCGCACAGGCCGCTGTTGTAGAGCTTGAAGCCGTTGTCGGGCGTCACGCCGTGGGCAACGAGGTCGCGGGCGAGCTTGAGGTAGTCCTGGCGCTGGTGCACGTCTTTCCAGTCGTACTCGAAGCGGTCCATCACCGATTGGCCGGGGGTGATGTGCTGGAACAGCCGGTTGGGGTCGCTGGTGAACAGCGTGTCGGTGTCGACGAACAGGGTCTTCTGCGCCAGTTGCAGGCCGGCGGCGATCGCACAGGCCTTGCGCCGGTGGTGGTAGCCGTGGCTGCCTTGCCAGCGGGTCAGGGTCTGTTCGTCCAGCACGAGGGTGTCCACCGGCCAGCCGGCATAGTCCTGCGGCCGGTCGGTGAGGATCCGGATCGCCGGGCGCTTGCCGTTCTTGGCCTGGGACAGGGCGGTGAGGATGCTGAACTTGGCTTCGCGCCGGTACACATCCTGGTTGCCGTAGATCAGGTAAAGCAGCTGGTGACGGGTTTTCTTGACGGGTGTTGCCAGGGAATCGATACCGCTCATCCGGAACAAAAATCCTTGTCTCAATACAGGTGACTGCCCCTCTGGGCAGTGCTCAGAACGGCGCCGGGCACTCGAAGCGCAAGCGTTCGCCGGACTGGGGGTGGGTGAAGCTGAGCATGCTGGCGTGAAGGCACAGGCGCGGCCAGGCCGCCAGGGCCTGCGGATGGGCATAGAGCCCGTCGCCCAGCAGCGGATGCCCGATGGACAGCATGTGCACGCGCAACTGGTGCGAACGGCCGGTGATCGGCGTCAGCTCGACGCGGCACCAGTCGCCGCAACGCTCCAGCACGCGCCAGAAGGTCAGGGCGTGCTTGCCGAACTCGTGGTCCACGACGTGGCGCGGCTTGGTCGGCGGGTCGTAGCGCAGGGGCAGGTCGATGCTGCCGCTGTCCAGTTCCGGTTGGCCCCAGCACAAGGCGGTGTAGGCCTTTTCGGTTTCCCGGTCGTGGAACTGGCGCGACAGTTCGCGGTGGGTGTCGGGGTCGCGGGCCAGCAGGATGATGCCGGACGTTTCCCAATCCAGCCGATGGACGATTCGCGCTTCCGGGTAGCCGTTTTCCTGCAGGCGGGTGATCAGGCAATCCTTGTTGTCCTCGGCCCGGCCGGGCACCGAGAGCAGCAGGGTGGGCTTGTCGACCACCAGAATGGCGGCGTCCTGATGGATGATGCGGATGTTGGACAGCGGCATTAAAACAGTCTCGTGACAAATGCCGACGGCGGCTTCAGGCCGTTCCATCGCTGGAAGGGCCTGAAGCCGCCGTCGTTCCCGCCAGGCCGGATCAGCGGTCTGGCAGGGTGATGTTGAGTTCCAGGATCGAGCAGCTGCCCTGGCTTTCCAGCGCCACGTGCACGTCGTCGTTGCCGATGTTGACGTACTTGCGGATCACTTCCACCAGTTCCTTCTGCAGGGACGGCAGGTAGTCGGGGGTGCTGCGCTGGCCGCGTTCATGCGCCACGATGATCTGTAGACGCTCTTTCGCTACCGAGGCGGTGCTGGGCTTCTTGTTGGCACGAAAGAAGTCAAAAAGGTTCATTACCTACCTCCAAACAGACGCTCGAAGAATCCCTTCTTCTCGACATTGAGGAACCGGTGTTCTTTTTCCTTGCCCAGCAGACGGTCGACGGTGTCGCTGTAGGCCTGGCCGGCATCGCTCTGGTCGTCGAGGATGACCGGGACGCCCTGGTTGGAGGCCTTGAGCACGGCCTGGGATTCCGGAATGACGCCCAGCAGGCGGACGGCGAGGATTTCCTTGACGTCTTCGACGCCGAGCATTTCGCCCTTCTCGACACGCTCCGGGTGGTAGCGGGTGATCAGCAGGTGTTCCTGGATCGGCTCTTCGCCTTTTTCGGCGCGGCGCGACTTGCTGGCCAGCAGGCCCAGCATGCGGTCGGAGTCGCGCACCGAGGAAACCTCAGGGTTGGTCACGACGATCGCTTCGTCAGCGAAGTACATGGCCAGGTGGGCGCCTTTCTCGATGCCCGCCGGGGAGTCGCAGACCACGAAGTCGAATTGGTCCTTGAGTTCCATCAGGACCTTTTCCACGCCTTCCTGGGTCAGCGCGTCCTTGTCACGGGTCTGGCTGGCGGCCAGCACGTACAGGTTCTCCAGGCGCTTGTCCTTGATCAGGGCTTGCTGCAGGTTGGCTTCGCCGTTGACCACGTTGACGAAGTCGTACACCACGCGACGCTCGCAACCCATGATCAGGTCGAGGTTACGCAGGCCCACGTCGAAGTCGACGATGACTGTTTTGTGCCCGCGCAGTGCGAGGCCGGTACCGATAGCGGCGCTGGTGGTGGTCTTACCCACACCACCCTTGCCGGATGTAACCACGAGAATCTTGGCCAAGGTGTTTCACCCCTAAGGAAGAAGGACTGTTCAGCCCCTGAAAAACATCTCTTGAAAACTAATGCAGTCGGACAGCCTTGGCTGGAATTCGGCTTTTGGCCTTTTTCCTACTTCGTTTGAGCCGTTTTCGCTATGTTTCAGAGATGCTTGGAAAATGCGGCAGTATCCGTTAAAGCCGAATGATGTTCAACACGTCGCCCGACAGGCTGACCTGCACGCCGGCGCCCCACAGCGGGTCGCGGCGCAAATCTTCGGAAACCTTGTAATGGCCTGCGATGGAGATCAGTTCAGCGCTCAATTGCTGGCAGAAAATCCTCGCCTTGGTGTCGCCCTTGACGCCGGCCAGCGCACGTCCGCGCATCGGGCCGTATACATGGATGTTGCCGTCGGCCAGAAGTTCCGCCCCGGGGCTGACCGAGGAGACCACCACCAGATCGCCGCCCTGGGCGTAGATCTGCTGGCCGCCACGTACTGGCGAGGTGATGACGCGGGTCGGCTTGACGGTCGGTTCCGGCGCCTTTTCCGGTTGTTTCTTCACCTCTGGCTCAGGCGCCTCCAGCGGCCGCTCGCGGGCGCCGGACGGCGGCAGCACCGGGATGTCGATGGCGATGGCGGCGGCGATGTCCTCGATGCGGCTGGCGCGGATCGCCAGGGTGCGCAGGCCGTGCTGGCGGCACACGCGCATCAGTCCCGGCAGGTCGACCGCGCCTTCGCCCGGCGGCAGTTTGTCCAGGGCCAGGACCAGCGGCGCGTTGCTGAAGAAGTTCGGGGCCTGGGCCACTTTGGCCGCCAGTTGCCGGTCGAGGCTGTCGAGGTCGTTGCGGGACAGCTCCAGCACGGTGATGGCCAGCATGCTGCCCTTCAACTGGAACACGGGATCCTGGTCTAGCGGTTCGGTTTGGCTCATGTCGGGATACAACGGCTTGTCACTAAAAGTGCCGAGACTTATAACGAGAACGCCGGCCAGCCGCAAGCCGGGTCGAACGATGTAGAATGCGCGGCCACTGCATTGACGGAAGCTTTAATGGAACGCCCGCGTTTTCGAACCGCCTTTCTTTCCCCGCGCTTCTGGCCGCTCTGGTGCGGCTTGGGGCTCTTGTGGCTGATCGTGCAGCTGCCGTACCCCGCCTTGCTGGCCATCGGTCGGTTTCTCGGTGCCGTGATGTATCGCCTGGCCGGCGACCGGCGGCGCATCGCCAAGCGCAACCTGGAACTGTGCTTCCCGGAGAAGTCCGCCGCCGAGCGCAAGCGCCTGCTCAAGGAGAACTTCGCCTCCACCGGCATCGCCTTCTTTGAAATGGCGATGAGCTGGTGGTGGTCGCGCCAGCGCCTGGCCAAGCTGGCCCATGTCGAGGGGCTGGAGCACCTGCAGAAGGCCCAGCGCGAGGGCAAGGGCGTGATCCTGATGGCCGCGCACTTCACCACGCTTGAGATCGGCGCGGCGCTGCTCGGCCAGCAGCACACCATCGACGGCATGTACCGCGAGCACAAGAACGCGCTGTTCGATTTCGTCCAGCGTCGCGGCCGCGAACGGCACAACCTCGATTCGCTGGCGGTGGAACGCGACGACGTACGCGGCATGCTCAAACTGCTGCGTTCGGGCCGGGCGATCTGGTATGCGCCGGACCAGGACTACGGCGCCAAGCAAAGCATTTTCGTGCCGCTGTTCGGCATTCAGGCGGCGACCGTCACCGCCACCACCAAATTCGCCCGGCTGGGCAAGGCGCTGGTGGTGCCGTTCACCCAGGAACGCCTGGCCGACGGCAGCGGCTACCGGCTGGTGATCCACGCGCCGCTGGAGGATTTCCCCGGCGAGACCGAAGAGGCCGACTGCATCCGCATCAACCAGTGGGTCGAAGGCGTGCTGCGCGATTGCCCCGAGCAATACCTGTGGGCCCACCGGCGCTTCAAGAGCCGTCCGCCGGGCGAGCCGAAGCTGTACGCCAAGCGCGGTTGATGTTCCCTTTCCCTTAAGGCACCACGGAGCGTTGCGATGAGCCCAGCTGAACCGGTCACAGGTTTGATTCTTTCCGGCGGCGGGGCTCGGGCGGCCTATCAGGTCGGGGTGCTGGCAGCCATCGCCGAATTGCTGCCGCCGGGGGCGGACAACCCGTTCCCGGTGATCGTCGGCACGTCCGCCGGGGCGATCAACGCGGTCAGCCTGGCCAGCGGCGCCACGGATTTTCGCGCCGCCGTCGAGCGTCTCACCCAGTTCTGGCAAGGGTTCCGCAGCCACCGGGTGCTGCGCAGCGACTGGCCGGGGGTGATCCGCCAGGCCGCCCGGTTCGTGTTCCACAGCCTGCTGGGCCTGGGCCGGCGGGTGCCGGTGGCGTTGCTCAACAGTTCGCCGCTGCGCTCGCTGCTGCACGACAAGCTGCACATGCCCGGCATCGCCGAGTCCATCGCCCGCAAACAGCTGCATGCGGTAGCGGTGACGGCGTTCGGCTACGAGTCCGGCCAGGCCGTCACGTTCTATCAGGGCGGCGGCGCCATCGATGCGTGGCTGCGTCACCGGCGCATCGGCGTGCCGACCCAACTGTCGGTGGATCATCTGCTGGCCAGTTCGGCGATCCCGCTGCTGTTCGCCCCGGTGAAGATCGGCGCCGAGTTCTTCGGCGACGGCGCGGTGCGGCAGTCGGCGCCGATCAGCCCGGCGCTGCACCTGGGGGCGAGCCGGGTGCTGGTGGTGGGCGTGAGCGGCAACCCGCGCGGCGTCGATCCGCAGCAGCCGCTGGAACGCACCTACACCGGCCAGCAGCCGACGCTGGCGCAGATCGGCGGGCACATGCTCAACAGCACGTTCATCGACAGCCTGGAAAGCGACATCGAACTGCTCCAGCGCCTGAACCAGTTCAGCCATCTGCTGCCCGACGGCACGCCGACCCGGGCGTTGGGCGCGGCGCCGGTGGAGGTGCTGGTGATTTCGCCCAGCCAGCCGATCGACGAAATCGCGGCGCGGCACCGTCAGGAGCTGCCGGCGGCGTTGCGGGTGTTCCTGCGCGGGCCGGGCGCGACCAAGACCAGCGGGGCGGGGGTGCTGAGCTATCTGTTGTTCGAGGCGGGGTACTGCAGCGAGCTGATCGACCTGGGGCGGCGCGATGCGTTGGCCAAGCGCGATGAGCTGTGCCGGTTCCTGGGGATCGGCGAGGCGGTGGTGCCGGCCTGAGGCGTTCTCGGATGCAGGGTTGAACCCAAACCCTGTGGGAGCTGGCTTGCCAGCGATGACAGTGTGTCAGGCGGTGAAGCTGTCAGCTGTGCCAGCCTCATCGCCAGCAGGCTGGCTCCCACAGGGGATCCGGGTTGAATGCAGATTCTGTTGTCTCTGCAATGCCCTGTGGGAGCGAGCTTGCTCGCGATGGCGTCCGCAAGGACGCCGCTTAGGCCTGAATCAGAAGTGGAACTTCACCAGGAAGCTGGTCACGTTCTGATTGGTGGTGAACGCACGGGTGTCGTCGATCCCGTACTTGTCTTTCCAGTAGTCGTACTCGACGCCCACGTACAGCTGCTTCTCGCCGAAGCTCAGCGCCTTGCCCAGGTCGTACTTGATCTGCGGGTTGAAGTGCAGGTTGGCGTGGTAGTCGCCCTTGGAATTGGAGTCGTTGTCGACCACCCAGTCCATGAAGCCGTCGATCAGCACGTCCGACTTGCCGACCGGAATGGTGTAGGACCAGACCGGGGTGATCTGCCAGACGTTGTCACCGGCGCGCGGGCCTTCGGTGTGGCGCTGGTAGAAGTTCAGCTGGAAGTAGTCGAAGCCTGGGATCGCCAGGTCGAAGCCCGGGCCGATCAGGTAGGACTCGACGTCGCCTTCACCGAACTCGTAGGTCATCGCCAGCAGCACGTCCTTGACCGGGCCGAACTCGATCTTCTGGTCGAGGATCTTGCCCAGCGACAGGCGCGGGCTGAACTCGCCGTAGTAGGTGTTGTTGCCGACGCCGCCATCCGGCTTGCCGTTGTAGAAGATCTTGTCGATGAACAGGAAGTTGTCCCCGTACT
Source organism: Pseudomonas sp. B3(2017) (assembly GCF_002113595.1). Taxonomy (NCBI): domain Bacteria; kingdom Pseudomonadati; phylum Pseudomonadota; class Gammaproteobacteria; order Pseudomonadales; family Pseudomonadaceae; genus Pseudomonas; species Pseudomonas sp. B3(2017). Next base: position 3,488 of record NZ_NEIU01000030.1, on the reverse strand, counting down.
TCCACGCATCGGCGTGCTCGAAGGTGACGGTCTGCTGAATGGCCGGGTTGACCTTGAAGTCTTTGCCGTACAGGTAGGTCAGGCTGTTGTTCTGCCATTGCAGCAGGTCGCCGGCCATGGCCTGGCCGCCGGCCAGCAAGGATCCCGCGAGCATCAGGCTGGTGCAGGTGCGTTTCATTCGGTTGCTCCCAAAGTAGGTGTTCCACGTTATTTTTTTAAGGTCGGCGCTCTGGTGTGGCGCCTTTTCTCGTTACTGCGAAAATCGTCCGTCCGGTCAGCTCCGCCGCTTGTGGCAGGTGCGTTCAGCAAGAGCTGCGCCAAGGCTTTCGGAAAGCAAAAAAACGCCCGTCCGGCTGCTGAAAAACAGTCGGATGAACGTGTTTTCGGAATGCCTCGGCACTGACCGCGGCCTGGATAAGTTGGCTTTTCGGTCAGGAATTAAATTCGGGCTTTTTTTTAGACCGAATTCAGGAGGCCGCGGAGAATACTGACTCGACGGCCAGGCCTCAAGTGCCCCGCAACAGAGCACCGACGACAGGTAAGGGGCGCGGTTGCGGGCCATCTCAGAAGTGCACCTTCACCAGCAGGCTGGCGGTGTTCTGGTTGGTGTCGAAACTGTGGCTGCTTTCGACGCCGTACTTGTTCTTCCAGTAGCTGTACTCGGTGCCCACGTACAGTTGCTTTTCGCGCCAGCCGAGGGCCTTGCCCAGGTCGTACTTGATCTGCGGGTTGATGTGCAGGTTGGCGTGGTAGGTGCCGCGCGCGTTCTCGTCGTTGTCCACCACCCAGTCGAGGTAGCCGTCGATCAGCACGTCGGAGTTGCCCACGGGAATGCTGTACGACCAGCCCGGCGTGATCTGCCAGACGCCGTCGCCGGGGCGCGGGCCTTCGGTCTGGCGGCGGTAGAAGTTGAGGGTGAAATAGTTGAAGCCCGGCACCTTGAGGTCGAAGCCGGGGCCGATCAGGTAGGCCTCGCTGTCGCCTTCGCCGTATTCGTAGGTCATCGCCAGCAGCACGTCCTTGACCGGGCCGAATTCGATCCGCTTGTAGAAGATCTTGCCGAACGACAGGCGCGGGCTGAATTCGCCGTAGAACGCGTGAGGGCCTTTGTTGCGGTCTTCCTGGCCGTTGTAGAAGATCTTGTCGACGAACAGGAAGTTGTCGCCGTACTTCCATTTGTCGGCGTGCTCGAACGTCACCGTCTGCTGGATCGACGGGTTGATCGCGAAGTTCTTGCCGTACAGGTAGCTCAGGCTGTTGGTCTGCCACAGCAGCAGGTCGCCGGCCATGGCCTGGGTGGCGGCCATCAGGCCACCGCTCAACAGCAATCCGGATTGCGTGCGAATCATCTGGTGCTCCCTCTTGTTATTGTTTTTCAGGCGCAGGGTTGCCCATCCCCTGTAGGCGCGAGCCTGCTCGCGAAGAGGGCGTGTCAGTCGCCGTCACTGTTGAATGACACACCGCTATCGCGAGCAGGCTCGCTCCCACAAGGGAGCTTCGTGTTGCCGTCAATGCGGGTGAGCGTGGCAGTCGTTGATCGTTGCGCGTTCGGCGCCGCCGAGGATGTTGAACAGCAGGTTCAGCACCAGGGCGCTGAGGGTGGCCATGGCGATGCCGCTGTGGGTGATCGGGCTCATCCACACGGGCAGGTGGGCGAAGAACTCCGGACGCACCACCGGGATCAGGCCCATGCCGATGCTCACCGCCACCAGCAGCTGGTTGCGCCGGTCGCCGATGTCGGCCTCCTGCAGGATCTTGATCCCGGTGGCCGCCACCATGCCGAACATCGCGATGGCCGCGCCGCCCAGCACCGCCGGCGGAATCGACGCCACCAGGAACGCTGCCTTGGGCAACAGGCTCAGCACGATCAGCAGGCCGCCGGCGACGATGGTCACCGAGCGGCAGCGCACGCCGGTCATCTGCACCAGGCCGATGTTCTGGGCGAACGAGGAATGGGTGAACGTGTTGAAGAAACCGGCGAAGAACGAGGCGGCGGCGTCGCACATCAGGCCGCGCCGCAGCCGGCGCGGGCAGACGTCTTCGCCGGTGATCTTGCCCAGCGCCAGGAACATGCCGGTGGACTCGACGAAGATGATCACCACCACCAGGCACATGGACAGGATCGGCGCCAGCTCGAACTTCGGCAGACCGAAATGCAGCGGGGTGACGAACTGCACCCAGGGCGCATTGGCCATGCCGCTCAGGTCGACCATGCCGAGGGCGCCGCAGAGCACATACCCCAGGCACATGCCGATCAGCACGGAGATGTTGACCCAGAAGCCGCGCATGAAGCGGTGGATCAGCAAAATGGTGGCCAGCACCAGGGCGGCGATGGCCAGGTAGACGGGTGAGCCGAACTGCGCGGCGGCGGCACCGCCGCCGGCCCAGTTCACGGCCACGGGGAACAGCGAAAGGCCGATCGAGGTGATGACCGTGCCGGTCACCAGCGGCGGGAAGAAGCGCACGACCTTGGACATGAACGGCGCGATGAGCATGCCGAAGAACCCGGCGGCGATGGTCGCGCCGAAGATCCCCTGCAGGCCGATGCCGGGCATGCCGGCCATGGCGACCATGCTGCCGACGGCGGCGAAGCTGGCGCCCATCATCACCGGCATGCGGATGCCCATCGGGCCGATGCCCAGGGACTGGACGATGGTGGCGATGCCGGCGACCAGCAGGTCGGCGTTGATCAGGAAGGCGATTTCCTCGCGACTCAGGCCTGCGGCCTGTCCGATGATCAGCGGAACCGCGATGGCGCCGCCGTACATCAGCAGAACATGTTGCAGACCGACCAGGATCAGTTGCAAAAGGGGCAAACGCTGAATGGCGGGTGCGTCGGGGATGCGCGCTTTGGACAGCTCGGACATGCAACACCTCGGATCTTTTTATTCTTGTGATTGAACAGCGGTGGTGGTGCGCACCGCTGTCATTTGCATCAGGCTGACCGCGTTGCGGTCAATCGCGAGCAGGCTCGCTCCTACAGGTTTTGTATGACCTGTGTAGGAGCGAGCCTGCTCGCGATGCTTTTACTGCTTAGTTGGTCTGGGCTCCCTGGGCGATCCATGCACCGATCAGGTCACGTTCCTGCTGGGTCATCTGGGTGATGTTGCCCAGCGGCATGATCTGCGTGGTGATGGCCTGGGCCTGGATCCGCGCCGCGTTCTGGCGGATCTGTTCAGGGGTGTCGAACATCACGCCGGCAGGGGCTGCGCTGAACAGCGGACTGGTCGGCTTGGCCGAGTGGCAGACCGCGCAACGTTCCTGGATCACGCTGTGCACCTTGTCGAACGCAGGGCCGGCATTGGACGCCTGGGCCGGTGCGGCGGCAGGGGCTGCGGGTGCGGCCGGCTGCGCGGCCTCGGCCGGTTTGGCGCCGCCGCCCAACGCCGTTTCCGGCAGGGGCTGGTACTCGATCTTCGCCGGTGCCTTGGCCACGTCAGCCCGGAATGCTGATCAGGGCGAGCCAGGTCAACGGCTTGCCGACGGCC